>JABSRY010000082.1 GCA_013214985.1 Hyphomicrobiales bacterium | reverse complement strand
TGATGATGTTGAAAATGACGAACAGGTACGATCACCCGATCAACGTGACAAATTAGAAAATTGGATATTAAAGGCGGTGTTGGAACTTGGTCCACCCGATGGATCTTTGGATGTATTTATGGTTGGTACCATATTGCACCATGACAGCGTATTAAGCCGCTTTTTAAAACGCCCTGGTTGGAAAACTAAAAAGTTTCAAGCAATAATTCAATGGCCTGATGACATGAGTCTTTGGGAACGATTTGAAGAAGTTTATATTAATGATAGCCGTGAAGCTGCTTTGTCATTTTACCAGTTGCATAAAAAGCAAATGGACAAAGGTGCAGTGGTGAGTTGGCCAGGCGTTAGACCGCTCATTAAGCTAATGGACAAGCGGGTTATCATCGGTCACGGCTCATTTGACAGTGAATACCAGAACGACCCAACGGCTACCGATGCAACTTTTACCGGTTTTACTTATTATATTGAGCCATCACGCGATTGGTTGTTTTTTGGTGCCGTTGATCCTAGCCTTGGCATTAAGGGCAAACAGGGGCGAGATCCATCGGCCATTTTAGTCGGTGGTTTTGATCGGGTGAATAATCGCTTAGACGTTATTGAAGCCCTAATCCGAAAACGTGTTCCAGACCTGATTATCAATGACACCATTGCCATGCAGAAGGAATATGGCTGTGTGGCTTGGTTTGTTGAGGCGGTACAGTTTCAGGAGTTTTTTAGAACTCAACTTATGAAGGCCGCAATTGCTCTAGGTGTTAATGTGCCTGCTTATCCCGTTATTCCAAACACGGACAAGCATTTACGCATTGAAACGCTACAACCGCACGTTCAAGCCGGTAATATACGGTTCAGACAAGAACATAGAATATTGCTTGACCAGTTGCGCCATTTTCCAAAGGCTAGCCATGATGATGGCCCAGATGCATTAGAGATGCTTTGGATCAATGCGCTGAAATTTAGCCAACCAAGAGAAATATTAACCGCACCGGCTAACACTGGCCATGACCCATATGCCGATTATATAGGAGGTTGATTTGACCAATATTACAGAACAAAAAGACCAACCCACATCAAAGAAAAATCTTAAAACCGCCATTAAGCAAGAAGTTGCATCGGCTGTTAAAGACATTACCATTAATATATTTAATGGATTACTTGAGCATCAAGACGAGACTTTGGCCGCGCGTGGTGGTCAGAGATCCTATAAAATATATGAAGAAGTGGAACGTGATACACATATTTATGCGGTATTACAAAAACGTAAACAGGCGGTTATTGCCCGTGAATGGGTGATAAAACCATTGTCTGATAACGCTAATGATAAAGCGTCTGCAGAGTTTATTGATGAGCAATTTAAAAAACTAAAGTTAGATGAAATTTGCCGTCAATTATTAGATGCCACATTAAAGGGCTTTTCTGTTGCAGAAATTATGTGGAAGCGTGATGGCAATAATATTGTAGTTGATCAGATTAAGTCCCGAAACCAAGAACGGTTTGTTTTTGATGTGGACTGGCAACCTCGGCTTTTAACACTTTCCCATCTACTTAAAGGTGAGGAATTACCTAAACGTAAATTTATGGTGCATCGCTTTGATGCCAAAGATAGCAACGCATATGGTTTGGGGTTAGGTTCAAGATTATTTTGGCCTGCTTTATTTAAGCGCAAAGGTATTGCTTATTGGCTAACTCATGCCTCTAAATATGCTTCACCAACACCGGTTGGTGAATTAGGGCCAAATGTAACGTCACCCGAAGATCAAAGAAAATTACTAGAGTCATTGGTAAACATGACACTGTCGGGGGCGATTGTAGTGCCGGACGGTACAAAAATCACAGCTTTAGAAGGGCAAAAATCGGGTAGTGATACTTATCAAGACCTATGCCGATTTATGGACGAACAGGCATCTACTTGTGTGCTTGGTGAAACTTTAACCACCAATGTTGGCAAAAGCGGAAGCCGGGCTTTGGGTGATGTGCATGATGGGGTGCGTTGTGAACTTGCTGATATGGATTGTGATTTATTGGCCGCGACCATTAATGAGACTTTACTGGCTTGGATGTGTGAATTAAATGGCATTGTAGCGAAGCCAACATTTAGTTGGGTATCGCCAGAAGATGAAAAAGCCAAGATCGAGTTAAATAAAAGCAAAGCTGAATTTTTTGGAAAAATGAAAGAAAACGGCTATGAGCCAGAACTACCAGAGCAACATTTTGAAGTGATATTTGGTAATAAATGGCGCAAAGTTGAGGGCGCAGCGCTTCCACCATTCAGTGATAAAAAGCAAAAAAAACCATTTAGTTTTAGTCAGGACAATATCATCACGCCCAATGATAAGGCCGATGAAATCGTTAATCAACTTGAGCAATTTAACGCGGCATCAGAAAATATAATGATTGATCATTTAAAAGACCTGGTCGATACCACATTGAAAAATGGTGGTGATTTGGTAGATGTACGAGATCAGCTAATTGATCAATTCGGGCAAATTGATGTTGAACCGATGGCTGAGATTATGGGACAAGCTTTAATTTTGGCTGAGTTACAAGGCCGCCATGATGTGAATGAGGGTGAATAATGCCAAAAATGTCCCCAACCAATCTACCATTCACTGAGGCCATTGATTATTTTAGGCAAAAGGTCAATTTACCAACCTATGCTTGGAATGATATAATGAACCAGGCACATGATCGATCATTTGTTGTGGCGGGTGCGTATCGGGATGATCTATTAACTGATTTTAGAACTGCTATTGATAAAGCCATTGCCAATGGTACCACTTTAGAAGAATTTAGAGATGATTTTGATAATATCGTTAAAAAACATGGGTGGAGCTATAATGGTGGTCGCAATTGGCGAACGCGGGTTATTTATCAGACTAATTTAAGATCTGCTTATGCTGCTGGGCGATTAAAGCAAATGCAAGATCCAGATGTTATTAAAATGCGGCCCTATTGGCAATATAAACATGGTGATAGTAGAGTAGCACGGCCTGAACATTTGGGATGGGATGGTTTGATATTACGCCATGATGATCCGTTCTGGCAAACTCATATGCCGCCCAATGGGTGGAATTGTTCTTGTTACACGATTGCTATTGGTGATTATCATCTGGAGCAGATGGGTAGAACTAGCCCCGATAAAGCGCCACAAATCACCACACGGCCAATATTAGATACTGCAACCAATAAAATGGTAGATGTACCGATGGGTATAGATTTGGGTTGGGCGTACCAGGTCGGCAAGACTTGGGTAAATTCATCGATTCCCAAACAATTGTTAAAACCGTTGTCTAGTGTGGTGATATCAAAAGCCGCACGTAAAGGCGAAATTGATTTACCACCATTAAAAGATATATCTAAACCTCTTAAGAAACCACTATTAGCAGATGATCTAACGGAATCAGAATATGTTAATTCGTTCTTAGCTGAATTTGATGCATCGGTAGATAATCCAATATTATTTAGAGATGTTACTGGTCAAGCGGTGATAATCTCTGATGAATTATTTAAAAATAATAAGGGTATTTACAAGGTTAAAAAACGTGGCCGTGAGCTTTACTTATTGAGGTTAGCAGAAACCATTAAAGACCCTGATGAGATTTGGGTGGAATGGGATGACCATCCAACTAAGGGCGTTATTTTGGCACGTAAATATCTTAGATATGACAAAGATAAAAATTTACTATCGGTATTTAGCTGGTCAAAATATGGTTGGCTAGGCACAACTAGCTTTGACCCAACGGTTAAAGCGTTAGAAATCAGAAGAAGTGGCGCATTACTATATAGAAGAGATAAATGATAATACAAAATTATGATCAATTTTATACCGAGCTTATTCGATTGCGGGGCGAATCATGCCTGATAAATAAGCTCACATCATTTATCTATCTCAATATAGTGTATTTTAGAGGAAAAATCAATGGTTGGTACAAGATTAACGATAGATGATAAGCAATTTAATAAAAGCATTAAATCTATGTTTGCCCGAATATCAAATAAGGATATCGTTCTTAAAGATATTGGCCAAGAAATGTATAATAATACATTGGAGCGGTTTAAAAATGAGGTAGATCCAAAGGGTAATAAATGGAAACCACTTGCAGAATCTACCATAGCGAGCCAAAAACCATCTAAATATCAGCAATTGGCGGCAGGCACGGTTATTGGTGGGCGTAAGATATTGCAAGGTTTGGGCATGCGCGGCGGTTTACTTGGCTCTATTAATGTTCAAACGGATGGTGACAGTGTTGCGATTGGTACAAATAAACTATATGCGGCCATTCATCAATTTGGTGGCAAAACCGCGCCGCATGTGATCAGGCCAAAAAACAAGAAAGCGCTTAAGTTTGGCAATATCATTGTTAAATCGGTTAATCATCCTGGATCAGATATTCCCGCACGGCCATTCTTGGGCGTGAGTGATAAGGATAGGAAATATATTGAGATGGTGATTAAAAAAATGTTTATTGGCGGTGAGTGATTCATTTTGTATCTGCAAAAACTTTGCTCATTTAAAAGTTAATGGATGGCGCCACATCGATATCATAGATGTTCTTACAGTTTATGCACATAACGTCATAAGAGTTCCATTTTTGTAAAATATGAATTTCTTTTTTTACCATACATTTGGTACATGCGTAATGCGGAGGCTTTGACTTGAATTTATAGACCATTGCCCCAGCCGAAGTTTCAATGAGTTCGTATTTATTGAATGATTCTTCCCACCCGCTGAAAACTGAATTTTCTTTTTTTAATAAAGCATTTTCTGCTTGAATTCTCATCAATTCATCACGTAAATCGTAAACCATGCCTTTAGTATCATCCAATTTATCTAGAGCATCGGAAATTTTCTCTTTGCTTTCATCATCACCAACAAGATCTTTTTTGAGCTTAAGCGCATCACTAATAAATTTAATTCCAGAAATACCTGCAGTAATAGTTAATGGATCAATCATCATTATCCCCTTTAAGAATCGATAAAATATTAAATTAGCTTACATAATCGCGTTTCAAAAATAAAGCCCATAGGGTTATTTGAATCTCTATTTCGCTATACTGCCCTATAAACACGAAAACACCCCCTGTTAACCCACCGTTAAAAATCTATACAGGGTTAATCTACCTCTATATACGAGGTGAAATTTTCAACTTTCATGATATTTTAGGTTGACGGGTTCAGATTCTTATCTATTTTAAGTTTATCCCATCGAGGGAGTTTCCCCATTAAAATTAAATTGCCTTTCCAGTGAAATCTTCACCTGAACATTGATTTTAAAGTTTGGCATGATGCAACCATATTCAAATATGGATGCATTAATTTATGTCAAAAAAATCAAAACCCAAAGATGCGCTAGCGATTGAGATTTTTCGCCCTGGTACACATGTGCCAATGAAGGGTGCAAAAATTAGTTTCTCAGCTGATGATGTGAAAGCCACGGCTGAACATTATGACCCTGCGACTTTTCAGGCACCTATCGTGATTGGTCATCCACAACATGACCATCCTGCTTATGGTTGGGTAACCGGTTTAAGCTTTAAGGGTGGTGATGAAGATATATTGGTTGCTTATATTGACCAGGTTGATCCGCAATTTGCGGATGCAGTAGAGAATGGTAAATTTAAGAAAATCTCTGCCAGTTTTTACCCACCTCAACATAAAGACAATCCTGTACCTGATACATATTATTTAAAGCATGTTGGCTTTTTGGGTGCTGCAGCGCCTGCCGTTGGTGGCTTAAAGCAAGTTGAATTTGCCCAAGATGACGACCTAATCACCCTTGAATTTGGCGCTTTGCATGATGTTGCGAACCTATTTAGTAAGGTTCGGGATTTTGTGATTGATAAATTCAATTTGGAGACGGCCGATGCTGTGCTGCCTAAATATCAAATAAATTGGATTCAAGATGAAGCAACCCGTGAGGATGCCAAGGTCGAAGAAGCTGATTTAAATAATTTCACCCAAAATGAAGAGGACGATATGTCAAAGCCTAACCAACAACAATTAGATGCCCGTGAAGCAAGTATTAAAGCCCGTGAAGACGCTGCTAATGCCCGTGCTAGCGAATTTGCAGCTCAAGAAAATGAAACATTCATTGAAGCTAATGTGACATTAGGAAAAATATTGCCCGTCAATAAACCCAAATTTATTGCCTTTGCTAATGCGTTAACCACACACCAAGATTCAGACGAATTAACAGTTAGCTTTGCCGCTGGTAAACCAATCCCGATGATTGAAGCCTTTAAGGAGCTAGTTGAAGCGCTGCCTGTTGCCGTTGAATTTGGCGAGGCTGCACCTAATGAAGATGAAGCAAATGTCACCACATCATTTATGGCGGCAGCTGATTCTACGGTTAACACAGCTGATCTTGCCGATCTTGCCAGAGCTGAAGCCTATGCAAAAGAGCATTCAGTTGATTTGGCAACTGCAGCAATCGCCACCCAAGCTTAACACCCTATAAATAAGGATTAAAAAAATGAGCAGAACAGAACATGTTTTATTTTCCGAAACCAAGATTGCAACCGCGCCTGTTAAAGAGCAACGCTTTGTTGGCTATGACGGAACACAAGCGACTGTATTAGGACAAGACATTTTAGGTGTTGCCCATACGGATGCTGAAATCGGTGATGCCTATGGCGTTTCATTAATAGGTATTGTTTCGGTTTATTGCGCCTCAGCAATTGCCATTGGTGGTGATGTTGCAACCGATGCAACTGGCGCGGCCATCCCGCCCGCTGTAGCTGCTGACTTTATCATTGGCAAAGCCTTTGAAGCGGGTGTTGCTGGTCAAATGTTTCAGGTGCTGATCCGTTAGACATTAATTTTTTTGTAATGAGTAAAATATAGAAAGGGCATTTAACATGTCTATGAATACCAACCAAGCCCGTGTAACTGATCCAATTTTATCTCAAATTGCGCTTGGTTATACCAATTCAGAATTTATTGGCCATGAGCTATTTCCAGTCGTGCCGATTAAAACACGCGGTGCAAAGGTGCTGAAATTTGGCAAACAAAGCTTCCGTCAAATTAATGCACAACGTGCACCGGGTACCGATAAAAAACGTATCACTGTTGGCATTGAAACTGACACTGTCGTAATGACACAAGATGCACTTGAAGGCATTGTACCAATTGAGAATGCACAAGAAGCGGCCACTATTCCTAAAGTCAATTTAGGTCAAGAAGCCGTACTTGATGTTATGGATATTTTACTGCTTAACCGTGAAATTGATTGTGCTACTATTGCTCAAAATACCGCCAATTACGCCAATAATAATAAAATGACCTTGGCTGGCGCTGCTAAATGGTCAGATGATGGATCTAATCCAGAAAAAGATATTGCGGATGCACGTGAGGCGGTTCGAACCAGTATTGGCCGATATCCTAATAAATTAACATTATCTGCTGATACTTATGCGGCTCTTTGTTTCCATCCTAAAATTGTAGAACGTTTTAAATATACATCTGGCGATAGCGTTACTGAAAAAATGTTAGCCCGTTTGTTTAAAGTCGAAAAAGTGGTTGTTGGTAAGGCTATTTATCTACCTGAAAATGCTGCAGATGATGCGACCTCTATCGATATCTGGGCGAAAAGTGCAATTCTAGCATTTGTACCTACCATTGTTAGATCACGCCGTAGTCCAAGTTATGGTTACAATTACACGCTCATCGGCCATCCAGACGTTAAGAAACCATATTTTTGGCAACCATCGGATTGTTGGGTTTACCCAGTAACCCATGAATGCGGCCCGCAATTAACCAGTTCAGAAGCAGGCTTTCTGATCAACCAAGCCGTTTAGGGAGTAAATATTATGGAAAAACAAATTCTTACATATGGTGTATTATCACCCGTTAAATATGGTAATGAGCGTTATAAAGTTGGCGAATTTGTCAGTATGTCCGCAAAAGATGCCAAATCATTAATTGGTTGTGGTGTGTTAGCTGAACATGTTGAAAAGCCCGATTCAATTAATGAAAATTCAAAACCTGCGGATAATACCGATCCTGCTATAACAACGCCTGCAATAAATGTTGAAACTCCATCTGGTGATGGCACTCAATCGGGCAGCACTAACGAAGTTTTATCCGGTACCATCACTCCCGAAACCGCACCTATTGTAAAAACCCTTGAAAGCTTGCTAGCTGATTTACCAGAAGAAGGTAAAAACAAGGGTGGCGAGGCTAATCTTAACTGGTTGACTGCCCAACTTGGCAAGGCTGTTATGCGTGATGACGTGGATGCTGTTTTGGCTACACAGGGTGGTGACAAATAATCATGCCTGCATTTACACCCGCATATGCGCAAATTAGCGATTTAACATTGGAGTTTGGCGATAAG
>JABSRY010000081.1 GCA_013214985.1 Hyphomicrobiales bacterium | reverse complement strand
ATGATTGTCACCCTGTTTGTTGGCCGCGAAAAATCGGTTAATGCGCTTGAAGAAGTGATGGAAGATAATAAACAAATTCTGTTAGCATCGCAGCACGACCCTGCGGAGCTAGAGCCATCAGTCGATGATATATACGATATTGGTGTTATTGCCACTATTTTGCAATTGTTAAAGTTGCCTGATGGCACCGTACGTATGTTGGTTGAAGGCAAGCAACGCGTTAAATTGTCTAATATTGTTGAAGGAGAAAAATATTTTTCTGCAACAACTGAATTATTAGAAACCGAAATCGGCGATCATGCTGAAGTGCAAGCACTTTCAAGAAGCGTGGTTGATAATTTTGAAAATTATGTGAAGCTAAATAAAAAGCTTCAACCAGAAACAATCGCGACTGTTGCACAAATCGAAGATATCGACGTGTTGGCCGATACGGTTGCATCTAATTTATCGATTAAATTAAGTGAAAAACAAGAGATATTAACGCTTACAAATTTATCAACCAGATTAGAAAAAATTCTATCTTTGATGGATAATGAAGTAAGTGTTTTACACGTAGAGAAAAAAATTCGTGGGCGCGTTAAACGCCAAATGGAAAAAACCCAACGTGAATATTACTTAAATGAGCAAATGAAAGCCATCCAAAATGAATTGGGCGATGGCGACGAAAAAAATGACCTCGATGAGTTAGAAAAACAAATTAAGAAAACTAAATTTAGCAAAGAAGCTGCCGAAAAAGCTGAAAGTGAATTTAAAAAGTTAAAACAAATGAGCCCAATGTCTGCCGAAGCTGCAGTGGTGCGTAACTATATCGAATGGTTAGTTGCATTGCCGTGGGGTAAGAAGGGGCGCATTAAAACAGATTTGCCTAAAGCGCAAGAAGTGTTAGATGCCGACCATTACGGCCTAGAAAAGGTTAAAGAACGTATTTTAGAATATCTAGCCGTGCAAAAACGTACCAATAAGCTAAAAGGGCCCATTCTTTGTTTGGTTGGCCCCCCAGGTGTTGGTAAAACATCTTTAGGCCGCTCGCTTGCAAAAGCGACAGGGCGTGAGTTTGCACGCGTTTCGTTAGGCGGTGTGCGGGACGAATCAGAAATTAGGGGGCATAGACGGACTTATATTGGTTCTATGCCTGGTCGAATCATTCAAACAATGAAAAAGTTAAAAACTACTAACCCATTAATTCTATTAGATGAAATTGATAAATTGGGTAATGACTTTAGGGGTGATCCGTCCTCTGCATTGTTAGAGGTGTTGGATCCAGAACAAAATGCAACTTTTGCCGATCACTATCTAGAAGTAGATTATGATTTGTCTAATGTCATGTTTGTAACTACTGCCAATACGACTAATATTCCTGGCCCATTGTTGGACCGTATGGAGCTTATTCATATCAGCGGATATACCGAAGATGAAAAAGTAGAAATTGCTACCCGTCATTTAATTGATGAGCAAGTTAAGGATCATGGACTTAAGAAAAAGGAATTCACGCTGAAAGAAGAGGGTATACGAGACCTTGTGCGCTATTATACCCGTGAAGCTGGTGTGCGTAACTTAAAACGTGAAATTGCCAATTTAGCCCGTAAGTCAGTTAAGAAAATTTTAACCTCGGATGTTAAAAAGATCGAAATTGACTCGAGCAATATTGAAGATTTTGCGGGTGTCAAAAAGTTCCACTATGGTATGGCCGAAAAAGAAGACCAAATTGGTGTGGTTACTGGTCTTGCATGGACACCTGTGGGTGGCGAGATTTTGACCATTGAAGGCGTTAAGATGATCGGTAAGGGTAAAATGACCGTTACGGGTAACCTTAAAGAGGTTATGCGGGAATCTATTTCTGCTGCGGCTTCTTACGTGCGTTCTAGGTCGTTAGAATTTGGTATTGAAACTAAAGCCTTTGAAGAATTTGACATTCATGTGCATGTACCAGAAGGTGCAACGCCTAAAGATGGCCCAAGTGCAGGTGTTGGTATGGCGACGGTAATTACCTCTATTTTAACGGGTATTAAAGTGCGTAAAGATGTTGCAATGACAGGTGAAATTACACTTCGCGGTGCGATTCTTCCTATCGGTGGACTCAAAGAAAAGCTGCTTGCAGCCCTTCGAGGCGGTATTAAAACCGTGTTGATTCCAGAACAAAATGCAAAGGACTTAACTGAAATACCTGAAAATGTTAAAAACTTGTTAGAAATTATACCTGTTTCTAAAATGAGTGACGTGCTTAAGCACGCGTTGGTTGACGCGCCAATACCAATTGATTTTGAAAAAGATGGGCAACCTGAGGTTTCTAGTAAAAACTCTAACAAAAAGCAAAAAACATCAAGCATAACAACACACTAATTTATTGTTATGATGTGTTTGAGATTATTAAAAGAGCGACTCAGGTTGCTCTTTTTTTATTTTCCAAATATAAAATATAAAATTTGAATTAAATTTGAAATTAAATAATACACTAGAAATTAGATAAAATTTCAATAAAGGGCTTGATTTTTAGTGTGTTTTACCGCCACCTATATGGGATGCGGAATAAACGCGAATCGTTTTCTATACTAACTATGATGGTGAAATGTCATGAACAAAAATGAACTTGTAGCAGCAGTAGCTGAAAAAGCAGAATTAACAAAAGTAGACGCTGCAAAAGCTGTTGACGCTCTATTTGAAGCAGTTACTGCTTCTCTTAAAGGTGGTGACGAAGTACGTCTAGTAGGTTTTGGCAGCTTCTATATCTCTAACCGTAAAGCTTCAAAAGGCCGTAACCCACGTACTGGCGAGCCAATTGATATCGCAGCAGCTAAATTGCCAAAATTCCGTGCTGGTAAAGCACTAAAAGACGCTGTTGACGGCAAATAAGATTTTTATTACAAAAAATCGTAAAAAAGAAGATCTTCGGGTCTTCTTTTTTTTGTCAAAATTAAATTTAAAATTTAAAATCAATAAGTTATTTTTAATAAATTAATAATTGCAGGCTATTTGAAACCAAGAAATATAACCTAAACTTTACGAAACTGGGGATATAAAATTATATACACAGCAAAATAATGGAATATCATATTTTTGTAATTTTATTCATTGACCTTTTTATCAGCGCGTCCTATATACCATTTCATCCGATGCAGACAACGTCAAGCATCAAGCGATATAGGGTGATTAGCTCAGCTGGAAGAGCAACTCGTTTACACCGAGTAGGTCGGGGGTTCGAGCCCCTCATCACCCACCATCGCTTAATTAGGGTATATAGCTCACTTATTTTGAGCAGAAGTTGTGAAGGGGATGTAGCTCAGTTGGTTAGAGTGTCGGCCTGTCACGCCGGAGGTCGCGGGTTCGAGTCCCGTCATCCTCGCCATTTCATAACTTCTATGCCGATGTTAGTAATATCGCTTATTCCAAATTAAATCGCCTTAAAAACACAACCAAAATTCACAATAATATTATTGTTATACCTTACTAAACTTGTGTGTAATATAAAGTATTAATCTTTGATTTGAGTAGTTAATTAAGCTCAATTTGGCTTGCCTCGGGTTTCAATTTGGGTTAAGTCTAAAATGCAAACTTGGAATCGTTCAAATTAACGCCGAGTGATTCTATGTAATGAGTTTGCTAGTTTTAAATTACCATATCTACAAGATAGAGCTCAAATACTGGGGTAACGTTAATGCAATTGCATGGTTTATTAAATGACTATTTACCGATAATCATTTTCTTAGGAATATCAGTAGTTATTGGCTTGGCACTTTTGTTATCGGCGATTGTTATTGCAGTCAATAAACCAGATACCGAAAAGCTTTCCCCTTATGAATGTGGTTTTGCACCTTTTGAGGACGCACGTATCAAATTTGATGTGCATTTTTACCTTATTGCTATTTTGTTTATTATTTTCGATCTTGAAGTTGCGTTTTTATTCCCCTGGGCAGTGACGTTTGAAGAAACGGGTGCGTTGGGCTATTTCGCAATGATGACATTTTTAGCTGAATTAGTTATTGGTTATATTTACGCTTGGAAAAAAGGAGCGTTAGAATGGTTCTAGACACAAACACTCTCTCTACAACAACGGCTTTAGAAGACACGCTTATCGCGGCACGTCCAGAGGGGCAGATCGATCCATATTTTGTTGATATTCAAGATGAGTTGGCAGATAAAGGCTTTTTAGTAACCGCAACAGACGATTTGATTAATTGGGCGCGTACTGGCTCGTTAATGTGGATGTCATTTGGTTTGGCATGTTGCGCTATTGAAATGATGCAATCTGCGATGCCGCGTTATGATGTAGAACGCTTTGGTTTTGCCCCACGTGGCTCACCCCGCCAATCTGATGTAATGATTGTAGCGGGAACGCTTACTAACAAGATGGCGCCTGCGCTTCGCAAAGTTTATGACCAAATGCCAGAGCCTAGATATGTGATCTCTATGGGATCTTGTGCAAATGGTGGCGGTTATTACCATTATTCATATTCTGTTGTGCGTGGCTGTGATCGTATTGTACCCGTGGATGTGTATGTACCTGGTTGCCCTCCAACAGCTGAGGCATTGGTTTACGGTATTTTGTTACTACAGCGTAAAATTAGACGTACGGGTACACTAGAGCGTTAATCGCTGTTTGTTAATTATTTATGGCACTGGAAAATGCATGTCAAAAAGATTAGAAGAAATTGCTGAACTTGTTTCGCTGACACTTGGTGATTTGTTGCAGACTAGCACAATTGCCGTTGGTGATTTGGCAATAAATGTTGCTCGAGATGATATTGTCGAGGTTTTAACCCGCTTACGCGATGTTGTGACGTTGGACTTTACTTGTTTTATCGATTTATGTGGTGTAGATTACCCAAACCGCGCCGAGCGTTTTGAAGTTGTTTATCATCTGCTGAGCATGTCGCAAAATACGCGTATTCGTATTAAAATTTCTACCGATGAAGAAAGCCCTGTGCCATCTGTCGTAGATGTTTTTCCAGCAGCAAACTGGTATGAGCGCGAAACGTTTGATATGTTTGGTGTGCTTTTTAATGGTCACCCAGATTTGCGTCGTATCCTTACAGATTATGGTTTTGAAGGCTATCCTTTACGCAAGGACTTCCCGCTTTCTGGTTTTGTTGAGGTGCGTTATGACGATGCTGAAAAACGTATAGTTTACGAACCTGTAAAATTAAACCAAGATTTTAGAAATTTTGACTTCTTAAGCCCATGGGAAGGTGCTAATTATGTGCTCCCGGGTGATGAAAAAGCCGAGCAAGGGGGTAAAGCGTAAGCTTTAAGAACTTTTATGGCAGAAAAACAAATTAAAAATTACAATATCAACTTTGGCCCTCAGCATCCTGCGGCGCATGGCGTTTTGCGGATGATTCTTGAGCTAGATGGCGAAATCGTAGAGCGCGTTGACCCGCATATTGGTCTACTACATCGCGGTACAGAAAAGATTATTGAATATAAAAACTATCAACAAGCAATCCCTTATTTTGACCGTTTAGATTATGTAGCACCAATGAACCAAGAGCATGCAATGTGCTTAGCCATTGAGCGTTTATTAAATATTGAAGTACCGCGCAGGGCGCAGCTTATTCGGGTTTTGTTCTCTGAAATTGGCCGTATTTTGGCGCACATGCTGAATGTAACCACCCAAGCATTAGATGTGGGCGCGTTAACGCCGCCAGTTTGGGGTTTTGAGTTACGTGAAGAATTAATGGTATTTTACGAGCGCGCATCTGGCGCCCGGTTGCATGCAGCTTACTTCCGCGTTGGTGGTGTGCATCAAGATTTACCTGAGCAATTAATTAAAGACATTAAAGAGTGGATACCAACATTCAATAAACGCCTTAAAGATATTGACGGTTTGCTAACACCAAATCGTATTTTTAAACAGCGTAATGTTGATATTGGTGTGGTGAGCTTAGAAGATGGTTTGGCACGTGGTTTTTCTGGCGTCATGGTTCGTGGTTCGGGTTTGCCTTGGGATTTGCGTAAATCTCAACCTTATGAGTGCTACGAAGAAATGGAATTTGAGATTCCAGTTGGTAAGAACTGTGATTGTTATGACCGCTATCTTATTCGTATGTATGAAATGTATGAAGCTGCTAAAATTATGGATCAATGTATCGACAAATTAATGGCAGAACCAGTTGGCCCAATAGCTTGCACAAGTTTAAAAGTTAATCCGCCTAAGCGGGCTGAGATGAAGCGATCTATGGAATCGCTTATTCACCATTTTAAAATGTATACTGAAGGTGTAAAAGTACCTGCTGGCGAAGTTTATGCCGCGGTTGAAGCACCTAAGGGTGAGTTTGGCGTTTATCTTGTAGCGGATGGTAGCAATAAACCATATCGTTGCCATATACGCGCCCCTGGTTTTGCACATTTGCAAGCCATGGAGTTTGTAACAAAAGGCCATTTGCTAGCCGACGCGTCAGCAATTTTGGGTTCATTAGACATAGTATTTGGTGAGGGGGACAGATGAGTGCACGTCTATTGGCAGCAGAACAGCCAGAAGATTTCGAATTTAACGATGAGTTTAGCAAATTAGCGCAAGCGCGTATTGCTATGTATCCTGAAGGCAAACAAGCCAGTGCGATTGTGCCTTTATTATGGTTTGCTCAAAAACAACATGATAATTGGATCCCTGAAGCAGCCCTTCGCCACATTGGCGATATGTTGGGCATGGCCTATATTCGTGTGTTAGAGGTGGTTACTTTTTATACCATGTTTAACTTAAGCCCTGTTGGCAAGCATTTTGTTCAATTCTGCGGTACAACACCTTGTTGGCTAAATGGTGCAGATGCCATTAAGAATGTTTGTAAAGAAGTTATCGGCAATGAAAATACGATATCAGAAGATGGCGAATTTTCATGGTTAGAAGTTGAATGTTTAGGCGCTTGTGTAAACGCCCCTATGGTTCAAATTAACGACGATTTTTATGAAGACCTTAATGAAGACAATTTCAAAAAATTATTAGAAGATTTAAAAGCAGGGCGTACAACAAATGTTGGCACACAGGTTGATAGATTAAACGCAGCACCATGTGGCGGCATTACAACGCTGACTGATGATGCCTTGTTTGATGGCTCAATGGTTGGCTCTTATAAACAAGTTATGCAAGAAATTGAAAAAGTAGAAGCCGAAGCCAAAAAAGTTGCCGAGTTAGAAGCTGCCGAAAAAGCGAAAGAAGAAGCCGCCGAAAAAGCAGCAAGTGAAAAGCAAGAAACAAAGCCTGAAGTTAAAGAAGCAGTATCTGTTAAAGCCGATGATGGCGCCGTTTCAGATGCGTTTAAACCCGACATGCTTAGTGAAGCACGCAACGGAGAAGCCGATGATCTTAAAGTTATCAAAGGTGTAGGGCCAAAACTTGAATCTGTACTTAATGGTTTGGGTATTTTTCACTATTCGCAAGTTGCTGCATGGAATGCCGATCAAATTGCATGGGTAGATAGTAAACTTAAATTTAAAGGCCGCATTGAACGTGATGGTTGGATAGAGCAAGCTTCGTCACTTGCTAAAGAGGGAGATAAATAATGCTAGCAGATAAAGACCGCATTTTTACCAACCTCTATGGTCAATATGACTGGGGTTTAGAAGGTGCGCTAAAACGCGGCACTTGGGATGGCACTGCCGATTTCATCAGAAAAGGTGACGCTTGGATTGTCGATCAAATTAAGGCATCTGGCCTACGTGGCCGTGGTGGTGCGGGTTTCCCGACAGGGCTTAAATGGTCATTTATGCCTAAGGGCGATGATGGCAGACCGCATTATTTGGTGGTAAATGCCGACGAATCTGAGCCTGGTACCTGTAAAGACCGCGAGATTATGCGCCATGACCCGCACGTGCTTATCGAAGGTTGCTTAATTGCCTCATTCGCGATGCGTGCACATGCTTGCTATATTTATGTGCGCGGCGAATTTATTTTAGAACGTGTGCGTTTGCAAGAAGCCATCGATCAAGCTTATGCCGCTGGTCTAGTCGGCAAAAATGCTTGTGGCTCTGGGTGGGATTTTGATATTTATGTTCATCATGGTGCAGGCGCGTATATTTGCGGCGAAGAAACAGCATTAATTGAAAGCCTTGAAGGCAAAAAAGGCATGCCACGCCTTAAACCGCCATTCCCAGCGAATGTTGGCCTATATGGCGCACCTTCTACCGTTAATAATGTAGAATCTATTGCAGTAACGCCTACCATACTACGCCGTGGTGCGACTTGGTTCTCTGGCCTTGGCACACCAAATAATGTGGGTACAAAATTATTTTGTATTTCGGGGCATGTCAATAAGCCTTGTACCGTAGAAGAAGAAATGGGCATTACGTTCCGCGACTTGATAGAAACCCATTGCGGCGGTGTTCGTGGCGGTTGGGATAACCTAAAATGCATT
>JABSRY010000080.1 GCA_013214985.1 Hyphomicrobiales bacterium | reverse complement strand
CCCACCAAACGCAATAACTTTACCGCGCAAATCTTCTATCGGAAACATCACACGGTCACGAAAACGGTCATATGCCACTGCAATTTCTGCCCCGGCAATCACCAAACCCGCTTCAACCATTTGCTCTTGGTTAATACCTTTTTCTGCTAAATATGTTTTCAAAGCATATCTATCGGCCGCAGCATAACCCATTCTAAATCTCAACTGTATTTGCGGGGTAATTTCACGGCCGGCTAAATATCCGCGGGCTTTAGCACCGACAGATTTTTGCAAATTTTGCTCAAAAAACTGCGCGGCTATTTCCATCACATCAATTAATGAGGCACGTTTACGTTCTTTTTCTTCAGCAAATTTATCCTGCACGGGCATCATCACCCCTGCATCATTGGCACATTTTTCTACCGCTTCAGGAAAACTTAGCCCTTCAACTTCCACTAAAAATCTAAATATATCACCATGATTGCCAGACGAAAAACAATGATAAAACCCCTTCTGATCATTCACCGTAAAGCTTGGTGTTTTTTCAGAGTTAAACGGGCTAAGACCCGTATATTCCTTGCCCTTTTTAGTTAATTTAACCCGTCTTCCAACCACCGTAGATACGGGCAAACTGGCTCGAATTTCATCTAAAAATGCAGGGGTAAAACGCATAACCAACCTTATAATTTTTAATCAGTAATATTATTACCATAAAATAAAGGCCTAAAGAAATAATTCTTTAAGCCCCTAATTTTAAACAACCAATAAATCTGAACTTCATTTCTTCTTAAGAAAGCAGCTCTCTTATAATTTTAGACGCTGCACCAAAGTCCATTTGTCCTGCATACTTGCCTTTTAATGCACCCATTATTTTGCCCATATCTTTTAGGCCTTCGGCATTAATTTCTGCAATAACAGCGATGCAAGCAACTTTAATTTCGTCTTCACTCATTTGCTGTGGCATAAATTCAGTAATGATATCAATTTCTTTACTTTCTTTATCAGCAAGATCTTTCCGATCATTTTCAGCAAAAATCTTTAACGATTCGCGGCGCTGCTTTACCATTTTAGAAAGAATCTCTAAAATTTCATCATTGCCAACAAGATCACGACCACCATTCCCCCGCGCAGCAATATCACGATCTTTGATCGCAGCAATTACAAGCCTAAGCGTAGAGGTTTTTAATGAATCGCGTGCTTTCATTGCTTCTTTTAAAGCAACATTTATTTGATCGCGCATGTTTAACTCAAATATTGTTATAGAAGTGCATTATAATAAAACCATTCAACGTCAAACGCAAGAAAAATAAATTTCATAACATATTGATATATATAATAAAATTAAAACACATTTTCCTCTTGACCTTTGCCCAACTTTTATATAAATTTCGCGCAATTTGTCTTATTGCCGAAACGTCTAATTACCCTTATATATAAGTCAAACTTACCTGCAAATGCATAGGAGCATTACATGAATAGTCAAAACACCCAAAGTTCTGTTGCACCATGGTCAGTTGAAAAACCAACAGCGCTTTTATTGCTCGCAGATGGTACCGAAATTTACGGCAAGGGTGTTGGCAAACAAGGCAGTGCTATCGCCGAAATATGCTTCAATACCTCAATCACAGGATATCAAGAAATTCTAACAGACCCCTCATATGCAGGGCAAATTGTTACATTCACCTACCCCCACATTGGCAATATCGGCACAAATGACGATGATATGGAAACATTAGACTGGCAAAGCCGCAGCGGCGTTCTGGGTCTTGTTATCCGCGCAGATATTTCCCAACCAAGCAGCTATAGAAGCACCCAGGGTTTTAACCAATGGCTCATTGAGCGCGATATTATCGGCATAAGCGGCATAGATACAAGAGCATTAACTGCCCTAATCCGCGATAATGGCGCCCCAAATGCAATCATCGTACATGACGAAAATGGCGAGTTCGATATTCCTGCCCTACTTAAAAAAGTAAATGCATGGGGCGGCCTAGAAGGTCTTGATCTTGCAAAAACAGTGACTTGCAAAAATGTAATGAATTGGGATGAAAAACTCTGGACATGGGAAGTCGCCAATCAAGACAATTCTAAAACTGGCTACCAAACATTAAAGAGCACAACTAAACATGTGGTTGTGGTCGATTATGGTATCAAACGCAATATTTTACGTTGCCTAACAACCCTAAATTGCAAAATTACAATTGTACCAGCAAAAGCAACCGCAGATGAAATTTTAGCACTTAACCCAGATGGTATATTCCTGTCAAACGGCCCTGGCGATCCTGCTGCAACAGGCGAATATGCCGTGCCAACCATTAAAACATTAATAGAGTCAGGTAAACCCATATTTGGCATCTGTCTTGGTCATCAAATGATGGCAATAGCTTTGGGCGGTTCAACCATTAAAATGCAGCAAGGCCACCGTGGCGCAAACCACCCTGTGCTAGACAATACAACTAAAAAAGTCGAAATTACTTCTATGAACCATGGCTTTGCAGTCGATGCTAAAAGCCTACCAAGCCATGTTAAAGAATCGCATGTATCGCTGTTTGATGGCAGCAATTGCGGTCTAGAAGTTATCGGCAAACCCATATTCTCTGTGCAACATCATCCAGAAGCATCCCCTGGCCCACAAGATAGTTACTATTTATTCGATCGCTTTTACGCAAATTTATAAAGTATAATAAAAACCAATAAATCAACTAAATGCCGCATTCTCCTGCGGCATTTTTGATATATAGATCTTTTTTTAAATCTTGCTCTTGAATTTTAATTTCAATTGCTTAAGTATGGTCTAACTTAAGTATTAGGATCATTTATGCCAACCGCAAATGAAATAAGAGCGCTATTATTAAAATCAAATGAATTATTTTTAAAATGCGGTGCCAATAATGTCACTAAAGCGCATTTACGCGAAATCTTCGCTGAAGATGTCGAAATTCATATGCCATTCGGCATGCCACCTGCAGTCGGCATCGATGCCCTACACCGTAGATGTGAATTAGAAGCCGAGCTATTTGAACATTGCGAATTCGAAGCAAAAGAACCAATCATAGCAAGCAATAGCTCAGCAACTTACATGTCCGCTACCGTAAAAGACCTAAAGAATGATGATTTTTTTGGCTTTGAAGTCATTGAAATCGCAGAATTTAATGAAGATAATAAAATTTCCAAAAAAATGCTATATATCGAATTAGAAGCCCTCGAACATGCCTTTGATAAAGAAACATTAGCCAAGTTATTTGTTTAACTTTAGCCAAAAATTGTTCATTTTTTTACATTAACAATGTTATAAATTTAAAAAAGCCTATAAACCACTCGATAAGCTACTTTTTAATAGCCAAGGCATATATTTTCGGCTAAAAACTTGGAAGTTTAACTTGTCCCAAAAAACAAGCCAAAACACCGAATTTCCACATTTCTTTTTCGGAGTTGAATATGCCAAAACGTACCGACATTAAATCCATCCTCATCATTGGCGCTGGGCCTATTATTATTGGTCAAGCTTGCGAGTTTGATTATAGCGGCACACAAGCTGTTAAAGCCTTAAAAGAAGAAGGCTACCGAGTTGTTTTGGTAAACTCAAACCCTGCTACTATTATGACAGACCCTAATTTAGCAGATGCAACCTATATCGAGCCAATCACCCCAGAAGTTGTTGCAAAAATCATCGAAAAAGAACGTCCAGATGCACTGCTGCCAACGATGGGCGGGCAAACCGCACTAAACACAGCGCTCTCACTCCGTAAAGCTGGCGTGTTAGAAAAATATAATGTCGAAATGATTGGCGCCGACCATGAAGCGATCGATAAAGCCGAAGACCGTGATTTGTTCCGCCAAGCGATGGATAAATTAGGCCTCGAATCAGCACGGTCATGCCTAGCGCATAACCGCCAAGAAGCCGAAGAAGCGTTCGAAGAAATTGGTCTACCCGCTATCATCCGCCCTTCATTTACCATGGGCGGCACAGGCGGCGGTGTGGCATATAATGTCGAAGAATTCTACCATATCGTTTCCACAGGCATTGATGCCTCCCCCACTAACGAAGTGCTGATCGAAGAAAGCATCATCGGGTGGAAAGAATATGAAATGGAAGTGGTGCGCGACACCAAAGACAATTGTATCATCATATGTAGCATCGAAAATGTCGACCCGATGGGCGTGCATACTGGCGACAGTATTACAGTAGCCCCCGCACAAACATTAACCGATAAAGAATACCAAATCATGCGGAACGCCTCCCTCGCAGTATTGCGCGAAATTGGTGTCGAAACAGGCGGCTCAAACGTACAATTTGCCGTAAACCCTGCCGATGGTCGCTTAATCGTGATCGAAATGAACCCTCGTGTTTCACGCTCATCCGCCCTTGCTTCAAAAGCAACAGGCTTTCCAATAGCAAAAATCGCCGCAAAACTAGCAGTCGGCTACACGTTGGATGAGTTGGATAACGACATTACGGGTGGTCAAACCCCCGCTTCATTCGAGCCAACTATCGATTATGTGGTTACCAAAATACCGCGTTTTACATTCGAAAAATTCCCAGGTGCCAAAAACAACCTATCAACTGCCATGAAGTCAGTCGGCGAAGCAATGGCCATTGGCCGTACATTTCCTGAAAGCCTTCAAAAAGCGCTCCGTTCATTAGAAACAGGCTATAATGGCTTAGATGAAATTAAAATCCCAAATATCGAAGCAGATCAAGATGATGCCATTCAAGCCGCATTAGCCAATGCAACGCCAGAGCGCTTGCTTTATATTGGTCAAGCATTGCGTCATGGCTGGTCTCCCGAACGTATTTTCGAAGCTTCAAAATTCGACCCATGGTATATCGAGCAAATCGGTAACATCATAACCATGGAAGACCGCATTAAAGCCCATGGCGTGCCAACCGATGCTATTAATTTACGCAAAGTAAAAGCCCTCGGTTTTTCCGATGCCCGCTTGGCCGAACTAACAGATACAACATCCGATAAAATCCGTGCAGCTCGCCACGCACTAGGCGTACGCCCAGTTTTCAAAAAAATAGATACGTGTGCAGCCGAGTTTAAAAGCCCAACGCCTTATATGTATTCAACCTATGAAACTCCACTAATAGACAAAGTAATTTGCGAATCAGAACCTACGGATGCTAAAAAAATCATCATTCTGGGTGGTGGGCCAAACCGTATTGGTCAAGGCATCGAGTTCGATTATTGCTGTTGTCATGCCGCATTTGCACTAAGCGATGCAGGTTACGAAACCATTATGGTCAATTGTAACCCCGAAACCGTTTCAACCGATTATGATACATCAGATAGGTTATATTTCGAACCATTGACCGAAGAAGATGTGTTAGAAATCATCCAAAAAGAGCAAGAAAACAGTACCTTACATGGTGTTATTGTACAATTTGGCGGGCAAACACCGCTTAAATTGGCCGAGTTTTTAGAATCAAACGGCGTGCCTATTTTAGGCACATCACCAGACGCCATCGACCTTGCCGAAGATCGCGATCGTTTCTCAGCGCTTATTGACAAGCTAGGTCTATTGCAGCCCAATAACGGCATCGCAACCACAGCCGAAGAAGCATTCGCAATCGCCAAAAGAATCGGTTTCCCAGTAGTTATTCGCCCATCTTACGTGCTGGGTGGCCGCGCCATGGAAATCGTCCGCGATACAGAACAGCTTCAACGCTATATTACCGAAGCGGTTATCGTATCTGGCAAAAGTCCGGTATTGTTAGACAGCTATCTTAAAGATGCCATCGAGGTTGATATTGATGCACTTTGCGATGGCGAAGAGGTATTTGTCTGCGCGATTATGGAACATATTGAAGAAGCGGGTGTGCATAGTGGCGATAGCGCCTGTTCATTACCGCCATATTCACTGCCGCAAGATCAAATAGACGAAATTAAACGCCAAACCAAAAAAATGGCATTGGCTCTAAATGTTGTCGGTCTAATGAATATGCAATATGCCGTAAAAGATGGTCAAATTTATATTCTAGAAGTGAACCCACGTGCCAGCCGTACCGTGCCATTTGTAGCAAAGGTTATTAACCAACCAATCGCTAAAATCGCGTCACGCATTATGGCAGGCGAAAAACTAGCTAGCTTTAATTTGGTCGATAAAAAATTCGATTATGTTGCCGTTAAAGAAGCTGTTTTCCCATTCGCACGTTTCCCAGGTGTGGATATTATCCTTGGGCCAGAAATGCGCTCAACTGGCGAGGTGATGGGCTTAGACACCAATTTTGCAATGGCATTTGCCAAAAGCCAATTAGGCGGCGGAACAGAAGTTCCAAAATCTGGCAAAGTGTTTATTTCACTAAAAGATGATGATAAAAAACATATTTTAGAGTCTGCAAAAATGCTACTCGAAAATGGCTATACCATTTGCGCAACCCAAGGCACTGGCGATTATCTGCGCCAGCACGGCCTAGAAATTGAGCACGCCAATAAAGTGAATGAAAGCCGCCCGCATATTGTAGATGCGATTAAAAATGGCGAAATCGCGCTGATGTTCAACACCACACAAGGTAAAAAAGCATTAGAGGATAGTAAATCTCTGCGCCAATCAGCTTTGTATAATAAAGTGCCTTACTACACCACAATCCGTGGTTCACGTGCTGCCACCGAAGCTGTAATCGCCTATAAAAACGACGAAATCACAGTAAATGATTTACAGTCATACGCAAAATAACACGCATAAAAAGCCGTTTAATAATAATCAAAATATTATAAAGCGGCTTTTAAAAATCTATCATCCTTATAAAATACAAATTCTTCAATGGCCGTAAATGCAATTTTAATATCATGGTCGTTAAAGTTATTTTTTACTACATCTTTAATTTTTTGTACGTTAGATGTAACACCCAAATCTATTGTCTCAATGGGTTTTATTTTGGGTGTTTCTATAGATATGTAAGCAAAAATCACCGACTGCCAATAATATAAAACAGCTTCATTTTGTTGTTCTTTATCTAAAAACTCAAAAATAATTCTTAACGCATGACAACTCGTAACGCAGTGTAAAATAGTAAAATCCCTAGTATTCAAATATAATTTTAAACATTGAACAGCAATTTTATCCAAACCTGTATTTTTAGATATTTTACCAATTGTCATAAATAGAACGGCAAACTCACTCTGCGAAATAGCTTTAATTCTCGCATGAATATTGGCTGCATTCGGTGATTTATAATCCTTTTCAATACAAAAATTCCTAATGTCATCAAATATTTCTTTATTAATATCGCTGGAACCATTTGCAACAAATTCATTGCTCGTTTGATCTAATACCAAATAACTATCTGCCCAATAAGCCAAGCCTGCCGCCATTTAAACTTTATTATTCGACATAATGCCATAAGCCAATCTTAGCATACAATGGAACGCGCGCGATGCTGGTGATTTTATAAAAACAGGTAAATATAACTTCAAGACTTCAGACGATGAGGCATGTTCAAATTCACCTAAAAAATATTCAAAATAGTTTTTATAATAGATGTTCTGGCCTAAATGTTCTTGCCAGCTATCGCGATTTATAACCAATGGGTGATTTTCTGCCTGTTCAAGCCTGCTTGTATATTCTTTAATATATTGGCTTATATGAGTATTCGTTGCACCAAGCGCCATAAGGGCATGAGCCGTCATCGGCAAATGATTGGAAAGCTGTTCATTATAGTCTGGTTTCAGCGCACTAAATTGGTTTATTTTGTCAGTTAGCAAAACATGTTCCACCTTAATTAATTTTAAATCTAGTAGAGAGTTTTCTTATACCGTTCAGGCAAATTACGGTCATAGGTTTCACCATCAAAACTCTGGTCAATCGCCTTGCCCATCTGCCCAGCCGTCGGAAAGGTTTTTCGGTCAATATAAGTCTCACTTTTCCAAAGCGCAGATCTAATCAAGGCCTTCGAACAATGAAAATAAATTTTATCGACGCTAATTCTCAACACACTAGTTGCAGGCTTACCCTTTATCGCAAAGCTTTCATTTAACTCTACATCAACAATAATCTCTGCCCGCCCGGCAACGCGAATGGTCTCGCCCGCATTTGGCACCAAAAATATCAGCCCAACTTGCGAATTTTCAATAATATTCCGCATATTATCAACACGGTTATTACCCTTTCTATCAGGCAATAATATGGTTTTGCTGTCGGTAATCCTAACCAAAGGGTATGGGTCACCGCGCGGCGTGCAATCTATGCCCTTCTCGCCATAAGTCGATAAAATACAAAATGGCGATGCCTCAATAAACTGTCGATATTGATCATTAATAAAATCAATTTCTTTGGTTATTGTTAATCCAGTTGGCGGCTTATATAAAGCCTCTAATTGTTCAATAGTCGTAATTTTGGTCATCAAATCCCCTAAGTCTATAGCAATAGATTAGTTATACACGCCTCACTCCAAGACCCGAAAGTCTTGATGTGATATTATACGGAAATTATCTGTAACTTGATCTCGGAAG
>JABSRY010000008.1 GCA_013214985.1 Hyphomicrobiales bacterium | reverse complement strand
GGTTGATTATTGCTTTTATCTATTGCGCCTAATACATCGGCATTTTCATTGGTTGTTTTCTTTTCATCAGCTTCGGATCACCACTGAGAATTAATTTTTTCTATTGCGGCCTCAGAATTTGTATTATTTTCTGTATCACTCATCGTATTTTCCTAAATATACTAAAAAATTAAATAATTTTATTTACTAAGTTATCTCAAAACATAACGGAAATTATTGCTATGCTATATAAAATGCCAATCTAAAATAATCGGCATTTGCAACCATTATATTTTTGAAAATTCGACGACTTAGCTATACGCACATCCCATACAACTCAAACAAAATTCTAATATAATTACAAGTGTTAGAACAAAAAGTTAATTTCATTAATTAAATTAACTTTAGTGTCCTTAAATTAGTATAGCTTAAAACTGTTAACAATGATGTAGTTTTAAAGTTCAATTGCATATAGATAAAATCAGCTGCAAACACTTGAGTTTATCAAATATTACATAATTTTACACAGGCGCATCACTTTGACTTTAGCCTAATTATCTGCACAAAGGGTTAACACTAAATGCATCGGTACAATTAAATAATTACACCCTTTAAACCCAATCAGGCACATTATCCATGGCGATAATTTCATCAACGCTTTGACGTTTACGAATAACCGCAAATCTATCACCATCCACCAAAACTTCGGGGATAAGCGGCCTCGTATTATAAGTGCCAGATTGCACGGCACCATATGCCCCAGCAGACATAATAGCCAGCAAATCAGCTTCTTTAAAAATTGGCAAATCACGGCCTTTAGCCATATAATCGCCCGTCTCACAAACCGGGCCAACCACATCAACTTTACGCGTTTTAAAACCGTCCTTAGGCTCGGTAACGGGTTTTATATCATGATAGGCCTCATATAATGTTGGGCGAATAAGGTCATTCATCCCCACATCGGTTATTACAAAATCACGCCCATCGCCCTGTTTTACATATTCCACTTTGGTTACTAAAACACCTGCATTGGCTGCAATCATTCGGCCAGGTTCAAATATATATTTAACGCCTAAATCACCCGCAACTCTGTTGATCATCGCGGCATATTCATCAGGGTGCGGCGGAATATCATTGTCATTTTTGTAGGGCACGCCTAGCCCACCCCCAAAATCAACATGTTGAATATTGTGCCCAGAAGCCCGCAAAGAGGTAACCAATGTACCAACCCGTTTAAACGCTTCAGCAAACGGCTCCAAATCGGTAATTTGGCTGCCAATATGCAAATCAATACCCACCACTTCAAGGTTTTCTAAACTGGCAATTAAGTCATATATTTTGTCAATCCGCTTCCAAGGAATGCCAAATTTATTCTCTGCCTTGCCCGTCATAATTTTTTCATGACCGCCCGCATCTACATCTGGGTTAACCCGCACCGAAACAGGGGCTTTAACACCCATTTCTTGCGCAACTTGATTAATACGAATAAGCTCAGGTTCACTTTCGGCATTAAAACAATGAATACCCAACTCTAAACCATATTTAATTTCGCCATGGGTTTTAGCAACACCAGAATAAACAATTTTACTTGGCGGAAACCCAGCACTAATTGCGCGTTTTATTTCACCACCCGAAACCGTATCAACGCCCGCACCGAGTTTTGCAATTAAAGTCAAAATTGCTTGGTTACTATTTGCCTTCATCGCATAACAAATTAGTGCATCGCGGTCGGCAAAAGATTGCTGAAACATTTTAATATGACGCGTAAAAGTAGCCGCACTATAACAATAAAAAGGCGTGCCCACTTGCTCGGCAATTTCTCTTAAACTTACATTTTCGGCGTGTAATTCGCCATTTTTATAGTCAAAATAGTGCATTTTATTCTCTTTTTTACATCATTTCAGTGGTTTTTCGGTGATTATGAGTGGTTTTTTGCTCAAAAAACTGCCCTTTTATAGCATTTCTTGCCATTTTTTGGCTTGTTTTATAACATTTTCAGGCGCAGTTCCGCCAAAACTCACACGGCTTTTAACGCTATTTTGTACCGATAAAACATCAAATATTTCATCCGTAATACGCGGTTCAATGGTTTGCATCTCAGCTAAGCTAAGTTCATCTATACGCAAATCCTGTTTTTCGGCAATCGCAACAATAGACCCCGTCACATGATGCGCATCACGAAATGGCATATTCAATACCCGCACACACCAATCTGCCAAATCCGTCGCAGTGGCAAAACCGCTTGCCGCAGCCGCTTCCATATTCGCTCGGTTTGCGGTAATATCATCAATCATGCCGCCCATTGCAGCCAAGCTGATTTCCAAATTATCCAGCGCATCAAAGGTCATTTCTTTATCTTCTTGCATATCTTTTGCATAGGCCAATGGCAAACCTTTCATCACAATCATAATTGCAGTTAAAGCCCCAATAATACGCCCAGGCTTACCCCGAATAAGCTCGGCGGCATCAGGGTTACGCTTTTGTGGCATAATCGACGACCCTGTGGAAAATTTATCCGACATTTTAATGAATGAAAATTGTGACGTAGACCAAATTACCATTTCTTCAGCCAAACGAGAAAGATGAATAGCAGTAATAGAGGCCGCGGCTAAAGTTTCCATTACAAAATCACGGTCTGCAACCGCATCAAGGCTATTGGCCGCAGGGCCATCAAAACCCAGTGCTTTAGCGGTCATATGGCGGTCAATCGGAAAGCTTGTGCCTGCTAGCGCAGCTGCGCCTAACGGCGAAAAATTCATCCGTTTGCGGGCATCTTCAAAACGCGACTTATCGCGTGCTAACATTTCAACATAGGCTAATAAATGATGGCCAAATGTGACAGGTTGCGCCACTTGCAAATGCGTAAAGCCTGGCATAACATATTCGGCATATTCTTCGGCCTTAATCGCGGTAACTTTCATCAACGCTGAAATTTGATTAATTAGACCATCCAAACGATCGCGAATATACAGTTTAAAATCGAGCGCAACTTGGTCATTGCGCGAGCGCCCTGTATGTAGGCGGCCAGCCGCTTCGCCGATCACCTCTTTAAGCCTTGCTTCAATATTCATATGAATATCTTCAAGCGCGGGTTTAAAGTCAAATTCACCTGCGGCAATTTCTCGCGCAATCGTGTCTAGACCTTTGATGATTTCTTTGGCATCATCGTCCGTAATAATGCCGCATTCTGCAAGCATTGTTGCATGAGCAATAGAACCAGCAATATCTTGAGTGTAAAATCGTTGATCATAACCAATTGAAGCGTTAATTTTTTCCATTAATGCATCTGGTGCATCGGCGAATCTACCACCCCACATTTGATTGGCTGATTTTTTTTCACTCATAATATTGCCCTTAAAGTCGAAATTGAATATATAGAGATAAATATAATAGGATAGACAGAAATGCCACAAAAAACTTTAACCAAGATAATTATTTCAATTAGCTTTATTTTTAGCGCCCTTTTAGGGGGCTATTTAATATATTTTTCGGTTTTGGAGCCTGAGTTAAACCCAAATAGTAAAATAAGTCTTGTCCCCAATAAGACTATAGTTGAAAGCCCCGCTAGCGTTCCGCAACAAAACAACCGTCAAGCCACTGCAAAAGGCGAAGTTGCGGCATTTTTATTCCACCCAACACCCGTAGAAATGCCCGTTTTAAACTTCATTGGCCCCAAACAAAACAAAATGACTTTGGCCGACTTTAAAGGCAAAACTATTTTACTTAATCTATGGGCAACTTGGTGCGCACCTTGTCGCTACGAAATGCCAACATTAGACAATTTACAGGCCAAGCTAGGCAGTGATAAGTTTGAAGTGGTTACTTTAAATGTTGACCGTAAAAGCACAAAAGGTGCTGAAGCCTTTTTTAGTGAAATTGGCATTAAAAACTTAAAATTATATGCAGACCCAACCACCAAAGCCATGCGCATTTTACGCGCAAGAGGCTTGCCGATGACATTGTTAATAAACGCCGATGGCAAAGAGGTTGGTCGTTTATTTGGCCCCGCCGAATGGAACAGCCAAGATGCAATTAATTTAATACAAACCGAATTAAAATGATTAGAGTTAAGGAAAACACTATATTATGAATAAATTATCTGCATTTTTATCAATATTAATCTTGCCTATTTTGACTATGACAGCTGTGGCAGAAACCGCCAAATCGGTTACCGTAGAGATACCTATATTTAGCCAAAAAGTTAGGTTTTCTTTGCCCGACGGCTGGAAAAACAATAAGGCTAAACAATTTAAGCAATCCTTTCTGGCAGAATTTACCCCCGTAGACGAAGAGTTGGAAAGTTGGACCAATTTATTTGCATTGCAAGCCCATCAAAATTTTGATCCAACAATTAGCCCCGAGCAAGTTAGTGATAGTTATGCCGCGGGCTTTGTTAAATTATGCCCAAAATCAGTAATCTATAGCAAATTAAAAACCCAATTGATTGATGGGCATCAAGCCTATTTGTCGCTAATGGGTTGCGCAAACATGCCTGTTGATACTGTATCTGGCCTTAAAAAGGGTATGAGCGAAATATCTTTTTATATTTTTGTTAAAGGCACAAAAGATCTTTACATATTTCAGAAGTCTTTAAGAGGGGATGGTTTTGACCCTGAAAATTTGCCCGCCTCGATAAAACAGTCGGTCAATGAAATGAAGTCATTTTCGCCCATGCAATTTTGTAATTTGGACAGCCCTAAAGGTAAATGTTTAAAGTAGGAGCCATTTATGACCGCCACGGCCAGAGAAATATACCCAACTAGCAATTTATTTGAATATTCAAAGACGGCTTATTACACCGATTGTTTCGCCATCGAATCAACCAACTTAGATGTGCCAATTGAAGAGATATATGCCCGCATATTTTCGGCAACACCAAAATGGTTTGATGCATTAATGACATTGTGCAACAAAATTGTTGGTCTATTTGGGCTTAAGTCCACTGTAGACTTATCAAACTCACTCACTCCGTTTGAAACTGCAAAGAAGAAGTTTAATATGAAAACAGTTTCTTCGCCCAATAAAATGATGGATTTTTTTGTTGTAGAGGCGCTGATCGATAATGAAATTATTTTGGTAATTAAAGACACGCATTTAGACCTTAAAATATCTATATTGCGTACGGATATTGATCTGGTAAATGGCACTTCGACCATCGCGGTTAGCGATGTTATTCATACCCATAATTTATTGGGCAAAATATATCTATTTTTTATATTGCCAATGCATAAATTAATTGTCAAAAAAATGTTGAATGACGCCAAATTAGGAGGTGATATTTAAGCTTTTCACCCTTCTACTACAGGTAACAACAAAAAAGGCTGCATTAGAAAATGCAGCCTTTATTTTACGATACTAAATTTTAACCTAACAATAAGCTATCATCAGAGAGTTCTTCACCTTGATCTTTTTTAAATAGCTCAAGCAAATCTTTGACTTCCATATCGGCACGCTCTTTGCCCGCTATATCGAAAATAATTTTACCCTGATGGAACATGATGGTTCTATCGCCCGTATGTAATGCTTGGCTCATACTATGAGTTACCATAACCACGGTCAGGTTTAACTTTGCCACCAAATCCTTGGTCAACTGCATTACAAATGCCGCCGTTTTAGGGTCTAGTGCTGCTGTATGCTCGTCTAACAACAATACTTTTGTCTCGCCTGTTGTCGCCATCAGCAGGCTAACTGCTTGGCGTTGACCGCCAGATAACAAACCCACTTTATCGTTCAGCCTGTTTTCTAAGCCTAAACCCAAAATGCTAAGATTTTCGGCCGCTTGCTCTTTAAGGTCTTTATTAACCGCAAAACCAAAACCTTTGGGCTTAGTACGCCCACATGCAATTGCATAATTTTCTAAAATTGACAAATCTTCACAAGTACCCATTTTTGGGTCTTGAAAAACTCTTGAAATAATTTTAGAGCGTTTATGCACTGGCCATTTGGTAATATCATGGCCATCAACAATGACACGGCCACGGCTAACAGGTGCAATGCCTGCAATCGAATTAAGCGATGTAGATTTACCAGCACCGTTAGAGCCAATAACCGTTATAAACTCGCCCTTCGGCACTTTTAAATTAACGCCTTTTAATGCCCGCGTTTCAAGCGCACTACCCGCATTAAAGACCACATGAATATCATTCAATTCGATCATAATTTACGCCCTTTCTTTCTTGCCAAAAAGCCAGAACTATAATGTTGGACTACCAGTACAAATATAACCAAAAACGCCGTTACCATTTGCAAATCTGATGCATTTAAACCTGTAGCATCTGAGTTTAGTGCCGCTGCTATGGCTAGGCGATAAACCACTGTACCAACGATAACTGCAAAAGTCGCATGCCACATTAAGCGAGATGGCAATAAAGACATGCCAATAATAACCGCTGCAAGGCCAATAATAATCATACCGACGCCCGACTGAGCATCGGATGCACCAATGGTTTGAGCAAATAATGCCCCCGCCGTGGCCGCCAATGCATTGGCAACACCAACGCCAATTAACCGCATTTTACCAACATCAACCCCGTTGGCAGCTGCCATCTCGGCGTTTGAACCAGATGCCCGCATAGAAAGGCCAACGCCCGTTGCCAGAAACGCATCTAAAGAAAACTTAATAGCCAACACTAGTGCACCTAAGAAAAGGGTTTTGGCTTCAAAAGACTTCATATACTCAATGTCTTCAAACACTGTAAATACAGTATCCACCCCAAGCAAAGGCACATTTGGACCATCCATAACACGAATGTTAATTGAATATAGTGCAGTAGCTATTAAAATGCCCGCTAAAATATGCAATATCTTAAATTTAACATTTAATATTGCCGTGGCATAACCTGCGCCAAAGCCTGCAAAAGCCGCTATCAATGTGGCTAACCAAGCATTGGATATAATTGGAATTTCAGATGTAATTAACACTGCGGCGACCGATGCGCCAAATGGAAAGCTACCTTCAACGGTTAAATCTGGAAAATCTAAAATTTTAAAGGTAATAAATGTTCCTAATGCTAAAATAGCAAAAATGAAACTGAGTTCAAAAGTACCCATCAACTCATAATATGACATATTATCTCCTGTAAGAATGATAAGTCATGACTTGTATAATCATACAAAAACACAGAAAAAAACCAGCATAGAAAACTCTATGCTGGTTCGTTAGATTTTATTATTCAAAAACTTCTGTAGCCATTGAAAGAACTTCATCAGAAAGGGTTACACCCATTTTTTCTGCTGCAGCTTTGTTTAGCACCACTTTAAATTCAGTTAATACTTTGTAAGCAATCACTGCATCAATATCGCCTGGGTTTTTACCATCCAATACGTCTGCAACCATGTGGCCTGCAATTTTACCAACACCAAGATAGTCGATGCCAACAGAACCGATTGCGCCAGATTCAACATGGCCTGTTTCGCCCGTAAAGATTGGTGTATCTGTATCTTGCCCAATTTTAATAATCGCAGCAATAGCACTAATTACTGTTGTATCATTTGGTACGTAAATAGCGTCTACCTTGCCAACTAATTTTTTAGTCGCAATAAGCACTTCATTGGTTGTTGGAGCAGGGCTTTCAATAACTTCGATGCCCATTTTTGCGCCTTCTTCTTGCATCCAACCTAGTGTTGCTAATGCATTGTCTAGACCAGGATTATAAATGAAGCCGATTTTTTTAAGACCAGGTACGATTTTTTTGAACAATTCTAATTGGTTCACAATTGGAGCCGCATCAGAAACACCCGTTACATTAGCACCAGGCTTAATATATCGAGAAATCAACTTTGCCTTAATTGGGTCTGTAACTGTTGCAAATACCACTGGAATGTCTTTATTACCCGCAATCATTGCTTGGCTAGTTGGGGTTGTAATTGGCACCAATACATCGGGTCTATTACCAATGAATTTTTTAGCAATTGCTAATTGAGTATCCATTTTACCATTGGCATTTTGATAATCTACTTCTAAATTTTTGCCAACAATATAACCGCGTTCTGCAAGGCCTTCTATAATACCATTTTTTGTATCCAGCAAAGCCGGCACTTCAACAATAGTCGAAATCGCAATACGCTTCATTTCTGCTGCAAAGGCAGAACTCATAATTAGGGTAGAAGCAACAACAGCCACCATACCCTTTACTAATAAACTCTTTTTCATCTTATCTCCCTCAAGATTAACCGCGTAATTTTATTAGGCAGCCATTATTTTACTTTAATTCCCAATACCATACTTTGGTTCAATGAGAATATTAACTCCAAATCCGCACATTGGCAGAACTAGAATTTGTATGTACTTAAGGTAACTTAGCAGAAATATTTGTCAAGAAACGAATTAGCTTTTACCAAAGCGCCGTTGCCTGTTGCCATACTCAGTAATGGCATCTTCCATGGTTTGTTTATTAAACGATGGCCAGAACAAATCTAAAAATATAAACTCGCTATAAGCCGTTTGCCAGGTTAAAAAGTTGCTCACTCTAACTTCGCCAGACGTGCGTATTACTAAGTCTGGGTCTGGGATACCCTGTGTTAGCAACATATCATCCATCAGCTGTTCGGTGATATCATCTTCGCTAATTTCGCCAGCGGCTAATTTGGCTGCAATTTTCTTTGTTGCGTATAAAATATCCTGTTTGCCGCCATAATTAAACGCAATATTCAACTGCAAACCCGTGTTGTTTTTGGTCAATTCTTCTGCATCTTGAAAAAGTTTTCCAACTTCTGGTGCGGCATGTTCTCTAAAGCCAATAACTCTAAGCCGACTGTTTTTTTGATGAAGCTCTGCAATTTCTTTTTTTAACGCATAAATTAGCAACTTCATTAAAGCGCCAACTTCATCTTGTTCTCTATCCCAATTTTCGGTACTAAAGCTATAAAGTGTTAAATATTTAATGCCCAAATCATCGGCCGCATTTACAGCGGCTTTAACCGCATCAACACCTTTTTTATGCCCCGCAATTGCAGGTAAAAACCGCTTTTTTGCCCAACGCCTATTGCCATCCATAATAATGGCAATATGTTCTGGTGTTTTATTGTTACGGTTTGTCATTCAACCACACTTTATTTATATTCATATTGGTAATAAGAATTTTGACTTTTATAAGAGCTAGATTTTTTGGAAATACCATTAAAGATATAACCTTTTATCTCAACACCCGATAGCGCCAATTTATTGGTAGCCAATTCAACCTCTTTTAGATGATTGACACCTTGCTTGACCACCATCATTGAAGTGCCGCAATATTTACCTGCAATGGCCGCATCTGTAACGGCAAGAATGGGTGGACTGTCTAAAATTATAAAGTCATAATTAGATTTTTGCGCCTCACAAAATTCATCAAATTTTTTGCCCATTAAAAGCTCGGACGGGTTCGGTGGGCATTTTCCGCGGGTGATAATGTCTAAGTTTTTAATTTTACTGGTAACTAATACTTCGTCAAGCTCGGCGGCATTTGCCAAATATTCTGACAAGCCAGGGTTGGCTTTTCGGCCGAAACTATCATGCAAACGGCCACGGCGCAGGTCAATATCAACCAACAACACTGTGCTACCAGATTGTGCTATTAAGGTTGCTAGATTTTGAGATATAAAGCTTTTGCCAATTGCTGGGCTTGGGCCTGTTATCATAATAATGTTATTTTCAGCTTCCATCATTGCGAAATGTAAACTCGTACGCAACCCCCTAAGCGCCTCGACACTAAGCTCTTCTGGGTATAGATCACTAAGCACCCTAACTTCGCCCAACCTGGGTTTTAATTTGGTTAATTTATCTTCTAGCAGGCTTAAGGGAATAGAGGCATAAACGTTATAACCAAGATCTTCTAACTGATCGGCACTCTCGACACCTTTAAACAGCATCGACCTAATTAAAATAAACCCAATTGAACCAATTATACCTAGCATCGTTGCAATGATGGCAATAATAGCCTTTTTGGGTTTAACAGCTCTTGGGTGAACAACCGTATCGTCTATTATGCGAATTGAGCCAATGGTACCCGCTTTGATGATTTTCAATTCTTCATGCTTGTTTAGCATTTGCAAATACAATTTTTGGGTTAACTCAACATCCCTTTGCAATCTAAATATGTTAAATTGCTCTGCAGGGATTAGGTTGGTCGCAACATTAATTTCATCTCTTTTTGCTTCTAAATCCGCCCTTTTACGTAAAAACTCTATATAGATAGGATGTTCGCGTTTGAATTTCCTAGATATTTCTGGTTCTTGTAAATTTAGATCATTTAGACCTTCTTCAACTTTTAATAGTTGGTTTAACAATTGTTGAGTTTGTAATGATAAATCTACCGATTTATTGTTTAAGCGGTATTCAAAAAGTTTTTCTTCAGATTTTTTAAGGTTCAGTGTCGCTGTGGGCAACTGTTGTTTTACAAATTCCAAGCTTTTATTGGCTTCAATACTGTTATATTCAATATTCTGCACTTGATAGGTCGATAATATATGGTCGATAATTTGTTTGATTTTTGCTTTATCTGCGCCAAGCATACTGATATTAACAATACCACTTTTTTTACCTTTTTCGGCAATCGATAGGTTTTTAACCAATTCATCAATCACTAAAATTTTATCGAGTTTTTTTAGAGTAAATCTTGTGCCTTTACGTGCGATTATTTTACCGATTTGAATGTCCATATTTAGGGATTCAATATGATGAAGTTTACCAAGTAAACCATTAAACAATTCATCACCATCCAAGAAAATAGCATAATTATCGCCATCGCCTTTAATAATTTCGAACTCAGTTTTATATAAACCTGCAGGTACTTTAAAATAATTAACTAAAATCTGCTCGCCGCCCCACGCATATTCTGCCGCGAAACCATCAGCATCGCCCCAGAGGGGTTTTGCGATGCCATTGCTTAAACCAAATTTTCTATAAAAATAAGCACCAAAAACTGGAAACACCTTAGGCTTAGCAACAATTTCTAAATTAAATTTGTCGATGGTAGGGACAATTACCGCACGGGATTTTAAAATTTCCAGCTCGGTTGGTGTTTCGCTTTCGCCACCACCAAAGGCATCGGCCAAACCTGTCAAGCTAGCCAATCCGCTCGATTTTTTCTCTATTTGCAGCAATGCATTACCGCTATAAATAGGCGTTTGCAATATGGCATAGGTAACGCCTATTGCACCCGTAATAATTGCAGAAATAATGATGACCCATTTACCATGCCAAAGACTATGAATAATCTGACCGATATCTATTTCATCATCATCGGTCGTGTTTTCAATATTGATTTGATTCACAGTGTAACATCCTACAACATATTTATAAGTTTAATGCGCTTAAAACGCAGTATTCAAGTTGGTTTTTGTGGTGGCAATGCTGTTTAAACTCGTTAACGATGGTGTTATAACCGATAATAGCTGGTTCCACTTCACAATCGGTGATTTTGCAACATAAACAACATCTTCATTTTTAAGTTCAAACTTAGCAGCCAAAACCATAGCGGCCATATTGCTTAAATCTAACATATGTACTTTTGCAACCATGCCCTTTTGGTGGCTTTCGCGTATTACATATACAGCTTTTGCATTAGCCGTTAATTCGTTAATGCCGCCTGCTTTGCCTAATGCCTCTGCCAACGTGACCCCTCGATCAGGCAGTTGCACCGCAATTGGCGAACGAACTTGCCCCATCATGTAAGCATATTTAACTTTTTGATCTGCAACATGAATTTGGTCACCATCGCGCAACAATATATTTTGGCGCATATCACCAAAATGCATTAATGCATATAAGTCAATATGACGGCGTTTTCCTTTACGAATAACCACCACATCATCCAAATTGGCATTTTTAGTAACACCACCAGCCTGATTGATGGCATCTAGCAACGTAATGGCTTGACCGCTTAAAGTTAATGGCAATGGTTTAACCACTTGACCCGTTAAATATACCTTTTTAGCCGCATATTTGGTTACCCTAACATCTAATTGCGGATTTTCTATATATTTAGACAATGCTTCACTTAACGAAGTACGAACTCCGTTTACCGATTTACCCGCAACTTGAAAACGCCCAACATAAGGGTAGAAAATATAACCTCTGCTATCAATTTGAAAACCAATCGCCGGCAGACCTGTTGCACCAAGGTTTAATAGTTCAGGATGCTCCCACACTGTCACTTGCAACACATCACCCGCGCCTACTTTGTAGGAATAGCTTTTAACCTGTTGTTCAAGCTTAAAATTTCGATATGGACGGTGTTTTTTAGTCGCTGTTTTTTTGGTATTTTGTGCGGTAATCTTATGAAATTCAATTTGTTCTGTGGTAATTGATGGGGTTTTTTTACTCAATGCTTCGGCTTCTTTGCCAATATACACCTCGCCGCCAGGCACAATCGCACAAGCAGATAATAAAAGGGTAGATATAATTAAAAAATAAAGTTTAAAAACACACATCACACAAAACCATCCATAATTTATATGGCCTTAGTTAACCGAAATTCAGCTAAAAGTCGAATCAAAAGAATAGTATAATAATTTTTACTACAAATTTTTTAACATCTTTTGCCCCGCCATATTTCTGCCCAATTTCAATGGGTTAATTTATCGAATATAATGGACTAATTTTATGAGTATAAAGGCCAGAAGAAAATAATCGTCGGAACAGAAATAATAACTACCAAAACCTCCAAAGGCAAGCCCATGCGCCAATAATCGCTAAATTTATAACCACCTGGGCCCATAATCAGCGTATTATTTTTGTGGCCTATCGGTGTTAAAAATGCGCAAGATGCCGCAACTGCAACCGCCATTAAAAATGGGTCAGGGCTTGCATTTAGACTATTGGCTATATTCACCGCGATTGGCGCTGCAATAACTGCCGTTGCCGTATTATTTAACACGTCCGATAAAGTCATGGTTACCAACATTAATAATGTTAGCAATACCCACGCGGGCGCACCATTGGCCAAAGATACAATGGCATTGGCAAGGGTTTCGGTGCCGCCAGATGCTTCCAGAGCCGAACCAATAGGGATTAGTGAGCCTAGCAAAATAATTATCGGCCATTCAATAGAATGGTAAACCTGCTGTGCAGGCACAATTTTAAGCACAATATACAGAATGACCACAATGGCCAACGCAACCGCTAGGTATAGATAGCCAAAGCTTGCTAATAAAATACCCGCGGCAAAAATGCCCGCTGCCCACATGGCCTTATCGCGCTGAATAACTGTTAAACCGCGTTTAGCCAATGGCAAACATTCTAACCAGTTTATAGTATCATCTATAGAATTAGACGGGCCAAGCAACAATAATATATCGCCAGGTACCAGCTTCAGTTTACGAACACGCTCGGTTATCTTTTTGCCCTGACGAGATACGCCCAACAAAGTCACCGCTTTACGGTGCAACAAACGAATATCATAAGCTGTGCGCCCGACAATACGCGAGTTTTCGGTTACAACAACTTCACTAAGGGTTAAGTCTACGCCTTTTAAACCCTCGCCATGTTGTTCTGAACCGACATATTCCAAATCTAAAAACCCTAAAAATTTGTCTATAGAATCGGCCGTTGCTTGAATGATTAAAATATCACCCGCTTGAATAACCTCGCGTCTAGCGCGCCCTGCTTTACGGTGACCGTTTCGTACAAGCCCAACAATCGACACATCATTTTCTTCACAATCTTCATCTAAATCGCTGATTTTACGATCTATCGCTTTACTTTTATCGGCAACACGCAGCTCGGCAACAAAGCTTGCACTTGCCATTAAAGCTTCGGATGAACTTTGTTTTGAACCCGTTGAAGGGATTAAGCGCCAACCAATAAGCGCAATGAATATAACGCCAACAGTTGCGACCACCAAACCAACGGGTGCAAAGTCAAACATCGAAAAAGCCGTGCCCTGTGATTTTTCTCTAAACGATGCGATAATAATATTGGGTGGTGTACCAATTAGGGTAACCATGCCGCCTAATATAGAAGCAAAGGATAAAGGCATTAAGGTTAATGCAGGGCTACGTTTTGCTTTTTTTGCCGCATCAATATCGACAGGCATTAACAATGCCAATGCCCCGACATTGTTCATAAACGCACTCAGCACCGCCACCAAACCAGACATAACACCAATATGTGCCGATAAAGACCTGCCCGATTTAATTAATGCTTGTGCCACTAATTCGATTGCTCCACTTGCCTGCAAACCACGCGAGACAATAAGCACCAAGGCAATAATAACCGTTGCGGGGTGACCAAAACCAGAAAACGCCTGATCAACGGGTACAATGCCAATGACCAAAGCAATGACCAAGGCGCTAAATGCGACTAAATCATATCTCAATTTGCCCCAAATTAGCATTGCAAATACAAAAGCTAGCAACCCAAATACCATTAATTGATCTAAATTCATGACGACCTCGTCCCTTTTTTAGTATAGAGCACAACCCTAAGCAAAATTCAAAAAAATATCCAATAGTTAATAAAATGTCTAAGCTTCGACTATTGTTAAGTTTTCCTAATTATTGGTTAATCAACATAGTTAATGCGATGTTAATTTGAATTTTATGTTCTAAAACAAAAATTTAAAGTATAGCGATAATTTAATATTTCAGTAATTATAAGATAATTTAGTCGGATCTGATCAGATCCAAAATAGATAATTTTGCAATTTGTTAATAAATGTGCTATATTACGGCACAAGCTGCATTAAAGACGCATATTTCAGCTATTTAGCAAAAATAGATGATGAAATTGCAAATTTAAAATAATAACAATTTTATAGACTGTAGAGACCTTTTATTTGACATTCAATATTTAAACATCAGTAGATTAGGCTTTTCCCTTTTCTTATGAGATTCCTATTCTCTAAAGAAACTTAAAGTTGGTCTACTTTTAATAAATATGTCAATAATCATAAGATCATCATGCGTCAAGTAGCTATAATTTTTATCCAACTTTATAAGTTGGGTGAATTAAATTGAATATTCAAATGTATGAATATTCAACTGAAAGGTAATAAATATGGCCGCTAAAGCTATCAACAAACTGAGCTTTAAAGTAGATCAACAAATCGTATATCCAACACACGGTGTTGGCGTGATAACTGCAGTAGAAGTTGAAGAAATTGCAGGGCTTGAATTACAGTTATATGTTATTAAATTCGAAAAAGAAAAAATGACACTCCGTGTGCCCGTTGCAAAAGCAAAAACTGTTGGCATGCGTGAGTTAGCCGCTGAAGCAACACTTGCAAAAGCCCTTAAAACTTTAAAAGGCCGCCCCCGTGTAAAACGCACAATGTGGTCTCGTAGAGCCCAAGAATATGAAGCCAAAATTAACAGTGGTGATATTTTATTGGTTGCCGAAGTTGTACGCGATCTTTATCGCAGCGAAAACCAACCTGATCAAAGCTATTCGGAACGTCAACTATATGAAGCTGCACTTGAGCGCCTTTCACGTGAAGTGGGTGCTATCGACCAGCTTGATGATGTAGCCGCTGTTGCATGTGTATTAGAAAACTTAAATGTCGGTGTTAAAAACCGCCAAAGAAAAGCTGATGCAGCTGCCGCAAATGAAAGCGATACTGCAGTCGCTTAATATTTGATACTGTATGTAAATTCATCCCCGTAGTAAACTTTACTGCGGGGATTTTTTATGCCGACTTCTCGATCGATGATTTAATTATCGACCACATGTTTGCAAAATTTTTGCAATTTTTTTTAACCCAATGGCCAAATTTTGCCGAGTAGACGGTGCCACCAAACTCAAACGAATATAGTTCATGTCGACCCCCGCATTATTATGGAGTTTATTATTCGGAATAAAAATGGGAGCGGCTGCAATGTTAACCTGTTGCACCTCACAAGCTTTTGAAAAATGTGCTTGGCAACAAATTCTAATCCATAAATGCGGGCAGTTTTTATCACGCGTTAAAATGCTGTCTTTCTCCAATATATTTTCGGCAATTTTGCGCCGTTCATTGGTTTCTATACGCTGCCAATTCGCTTTATCAAAGGCAGTGCCATCCTCTATCCAATTGATTGCCAATTGCATCATAATTGGGCTTAAAGGCCATTGTGTAAGGTTAGTCGAGCGGTTTAATATATCAAAATATTCATCGCTCGCCCATATAAAGCCAAGCCGCAGCCCAAAGGACACGGTTTTAGACAATGAGGTTAAATAAATAGAGTTGTTTCGTAGGCGGTTTGACAGGGGTGGCATGCCCGACAACCCCCCATAAACATCATCTTCTATCAACGTTAAGTTTTGAGATTCAATAATTTGAGCAATCGATTCTTGGCGCATCTCTGACATTACTGCACCTGTCGGGTTTTGATGGTTGGGCACTAAAACAATAAATTTTGCTCTATTTTTAGAAGCAGTCTCATTCAGATCATCGGGCAATATGCCTTGATCATCCATTTTAACTGGAATCAGCTTCAAACCAAATTGTCGTGCAAAATCCTTCATACCTGGAAACGTAAATTCTTCTACTAAAATGCTGTCACCACTTTTGCAAAGGCTAATTAATATGGCTTGCAATGCGGTTTGCGCGCCGCCCGCTAATATAATATTATCAGGTTTTGAAGGCATGTTGCGCCAGTTTAACCATTTGGTTGCAGCAATTTTTAAAGCATCTAATAATATTGGCGCATGATATTCTTCAAATAATGTGTCTTCATAGTTTTCAATTATTTCGGCCATGCTGGTTTTAAAGCGCTTATCTGCAACATTTCGAGCGGGAATATTGGTCGAAAAATCTACAAATTCATCATTCGGTTTTAGTTTATTTAGCGTCTCATTATGTTTTTTACTTTTCAGTTCAAACAAACTTGCTTCGGCGCTATTGGCTAAAATATAGGTACCCCGCCCCACCTCGCCGCCAATTAGATGTTGACGAACGGCTTCTCTATAGGCACGGCTAACCGTGGTTAGGTTTACTTTTAGCGCCCAAGCAAGGTCGCGTTGTGGGGGCAGTTGGTCGCCTGATTTTAGAATACCAGCTTCAATATCTTCCCGCATCTTTTCGACAATGGTGCGATAGACGCCCCGTTTGCTTTTATCAATTTTAGGAATCCACATAGGTTAAACCTTGGCTATATTTGGGTGTTTTTATTCGTCATACAATATATATATTGCGTCATACAATAAAAAGCAACATAATTAATAGTATAAGATAGAAATACCAAATAAAAGAGATAAACCATGTTCACTTTAGACGATTTAAAATCTGCGCAACAAGAAATTTATAAGCATATGCCACAGACGCCGCAATATAATTGGCCGCTGTTAAGCAAGCGGGTGGGTGCAGAAGTTTGGGTAAAGCATGAAAACCATACACCAACTGGGGCGTTTAAAATACGCGGCGGACTATTACATTTATCCCCTTAAAAAGCCAAGGTTTCAAGGGTGGGTTGGTGAGTGCTACTAGAGGAAATCATGGCCAAAGCTTGGCTTTAGCAAGTAAGAAAACTGGCATACCTGTTACTATTATTGTGCCTGAGGGCAATAGTTTAGAGAAGAATGAAGCAATAAAGGCCTTGGGCGCGACATTAATAATTTATGGTAACGACTTTGACGAAGCCCGCATTCATGCAGAGCAATTGTCCAAACAGCATGATTTGCTACCCGTTCCACCATTTCATGTCGATTTAGTAACGGGTGTGGCGACCTATGCCTATGAATTTTTTAAAAATACACCCGATTTAGATAAAGTCTATGTCGCCATCGGCATGGGCATGGGCAGTGGCATTTGCGGCATGATTAAAACCCGAGATATTTTAGGCTTAAAAACTAAAATTATTGGCGTGGTTTCACAAAATGCGCCCGCTTATGCTTTATCTTTAGCCAAGGGTGAAATTGTTACCACGCAAACGGCCAATACATTTGCCGATGGTGTAGCGTGCCGCATGCCAGATGCGACCGCATTTGAGATTATTAAAAATGGGGTTGACCATATTGTCCAAGTTTCGGACGCAGAAATAAAATGTGCGATAAGAAATTATTATAAAGGCTGCCACAACCTAGCAGAAGGCGCAGGCGCTGTTGGCCTTGCTGGGTTAATGCACGAAATAGACGATAATAAAAACCTGTGCCTTGGCACCGTATTAAGTGGCGGAAATATTGACATGGACATGTTTAATGAAATTATTAAACAAGATTTAGCAGCGGCATAACCTGCTGCAAGGCACGTCGCAACGATAAACTAACCACCCGATCAAAACCAAATGATGGGTGGTTAAAAACTAACGCGTTGGCACAGGTTCAACACCAGAATAATCATAAAACCCTTTACCAGATTTAACGCCTAACCAGCCTGCTTCGACATATTTAATCAATAACGGGCAAGGGCGATATTTACTGTCGCCAAAGCCTTCATGCAATACATTCATAATGGCCAAACAAGTGTCTAACCCGATAAAATCTGCCAGTTGCAGCGGGCCCATCGGGTGCGCCATACCCAATTTCATAACCGTATCAATACTCTGCACATCACCCACACCTTCAAACAAGGTGTAAATAGCTTCGTTCAGCATTGGCATTAAAATTCGGTTGGCAATAAAACCAGGGAAATCTTCTGAAACGGCTACAATTTTACCAACCGATTCGGCAAACTTCTTAGAGGTTTCGAACATTTCTTGGCTGGTTGCAAGGCCTTTAATCAGCTCTACCAATTTCATAACGGGTACGGGGTTCATGAAATGCAGGCCGATGAACTTTTCAGGTCTATCTGTCGTTGCGGCCAGTTTGGTAATCGATAAGCTAGAGGTATTGGTTGCAAATAGGCATTCTGCTTTAACATATTGCAAAGCATCCGCAAAAATTTTTACTTTAAGTTCAAAATTTTCTGTTGCCGCTTCAATAAGCAAATCTACATCCGCTAATGCTTTAGCACTGGCGTCGCTGCAAATATTGGCCAGTGCTTTATCCATCGCATCTTGGGTGATTTTTTCCTTTTTAACTTGGCGCGTTAGGTTTTTTTTTATCGCAGCCATGCCTTTATCAATCGCAGCTTGCGAAATATCGATAAGTATAATTTTATAACCCGCCAATGCCGAAACATGGGCAATGCCATTACCCATCTGCCCGGCGCCGATTATGCCGATCTTGTTGATCATTTTTCGGTCTCC
>JABSRY010000079.1:3067-8466 GCA_013214985.1 Hyphomicrobiales bacterium | reverse complement strand
ACCAATTCTGGCAAATACAATAAATAGTGGCAATGATAATGCAACACCAGGCACAGCCCTAAATAGCATTAAGCCAACAAAGTAGCCGTTTTTGCCTTTAAAACGATAGCGTGCAAATGCATAACCGCCAGACATGCCAATCAATATAGCAATCAAAGTAGAGGTGACCGATATAATCAGTGAGTTTTTAAAATATTTCAGCACTGGCACACCGCCCTCGCCGACACCACCGAACATTGCTCTATAATGGTCTAGCGTAAATGTGGGGTTCCAAATAGGTGGCTTAGCCATAATTTCGACCGACGGCCTGAAGGAATTGAGCACAATCCATAAACCAGGAATACAAATGATAGCCATAACAAAAAACAGGGCAACAAAATGCAATAATTTAAATCCGTGTTTGCGATAACGATGTTGTAAATTTATATCCATTATCTACGCCTCCATACCAAGGCCAGCACGTGCGGCACTTAATTTCTTAAAAAAGTAAACAGTAAAGATAATCGATAATATAATAGCAACATAACCCATGGCATTTGCTAAACCCATCCGAGCATCTACATAACCAGTTCTGCCCATCAAAGTCCAAAGCAGCTCGGTTCGCCGTGCAGGGCCACCGCCAGTCATAATTTGCACAATATCAAATGCCCGCGCTACGTCTAACGACCTAATGGTCATTGCGATATAAATAAACGGCATTAAAAATGGTAAAGTTATATGCTTAAACGATTGATACGGCGTACAACCATCAACTTTTGCGGCTTCTAATGGGTCTCGTGGCATGGCAAACAAACCCGCCAATATTAAAATCGTAAATACCGATGTAGACATCCACACTTCGGCAAACATTATAGAAAACATCGCCAAATTTGCGTCCACTAACCAAGGAAAAGCCGTATTACTAATCCCAGTAGATTGCAATATATTGTTAACTAAACCGATATTATCATTAAAGATAAACTTAAACTGAAAGCCTACCAATATAGGCGAAAACATCATCGGAAACATGATGATCGTCCGTAAAGTGCGTTGCCCCCACGTTACTTTATTCATCATTAGTGCAATGGCAAGGCCAAGCAACATTTCGACGTTAAGTACGATGGTTAGAAATATAACAGTGCGCAAAAATGCCCACCAAAATTTACTGTCAGATAATATTTTTTCGTAATTATAAGTTCCAATCCAATTCCACAAAGAAGCGGGTTTGGTCAACTTATAAGACGTAAAACTAGAATAAAGTGAGAATATGAGCGGTATAAGCACAACCAAAGCGATAACAATAATCGCAGGCAACACCAATATAAACCACTCGGGTAAACGTCGTTTCGTCATTAAACACCTACATTTTATTTAATTAAGGAGGGCAGCACCACACTACCCTCTTTAATCAGGGGAAACTAATAATAACCATTTTCTTTCATAAGCTCATCAACAGCAGCTTGGGCATCATCTAATGCTTCTTTTACCGTTTTATCGCCTAAAATTGCGGCTTGTAATTCAGGGAATACAAGGTTGGTTGTTTCTGTCCATTCAGGAATTGGTGGCACTGCAAAAGCATATTTAGCAGCTTCAGCAAATGTCCGCAAAACTTCAGTACGGAACGCATCGTCACCTTTTTCTGCAATCTCAATATTGGCAACCCAAACCGCCGTACGTGTTGGCAATGATCCGCCCTTAGATTCTACCAATTGACTTTCTTCACTGGTTAAATGCTTAACCAAAGACAGTGCGGCGTCTTTATTGGCACAATCATTGGTAATAGAGAAACCATGATGCCCAGACCAACCTGTACTAGAATCACTGCCCATAGGCTGTATAATAACGCCAACATTGCCCGCGGCTTTAGATTGTTTCGGGTCATTAAAGAAACCAGCCCAGCCTGGCCAATCCAAGTTAAGTGCAATTGTACCAGATGCAAAACCTTGGCCTAAGTCATCCCATACATAACTCGTTGTACCAGCAGGCACAGCTTTTGCGGTGTATAAATCAACAAACCACTGCAACGCACGTTGCCCTGCTTCAGAGTTAAATACAGGCATTGATTTATCATCAATATATTGACCACCTTCAGCCACTAACATTTCATAAAAACGGCCAACAATAGCTTCATCTTTACCAGCAAATTGTGTGCCATAAAAATTAGGCGGATCAGAGAAGAATATCGCCTGATCTTTAACTTCAGTCCATGTTTTTGGCGGTGCTAATTCATATCCATGTTTTGCTTTAAATGCTGCAGATTTCTCAGCATTAGTATAATTTGACTTCAAATAATACATTGCCGATACGTCAAATTGAGCGCGGGGCAACATTAACAATTCACCTTTAATTGTTGAGGCGCTAATATTGGCGGGCACAAAACCAGCAATATCCTTTTTATCCAGCAATTTATTAAGGTCAACATAAAGGCCTTCATATTGTGCCGCAAATGACGAATGGTTAGAACCAACGCACCATTTTGTTGTTCCTGCTGCCATGTCAGATTTTATTTCTTTATCAATTTCAAAATGACTTTTCTTAGAAATAATCTTAACTTTAGCACCCGTTGATGTCTCCCAATCAGCAATGCGTGCATATAAGGCTTCATATTGCTGCCCGCCAATTAGCTTTGCCTCAATGGTAACGCCATCAAATTGCCCTGCGTTGGCGGCACCAGTTAGCGCAACCACAGCAACACTTGCCATTAATGCAGATATTTTAGTATATTTTCTCATCAATTCCTCCCAAAAAAATTCGATGTCAACCAAGTCAATCTCGGTTGATATTTGTATTTAAAACATATATTCATTTATAAATCAAGTATGAATATTTTATTTATCTATAAATTCAATTGACTCCCATCTAATCTTAATTTACAAAATAACAAGTTATATAAGGAGTTACAATGAAAGACCAACCCGCAAAAGAAGATCGGTATAAAGCCCCTGCGCTTGAAAAAGGCCTCGATATACTAGAATTATTGGCTGAATATGGTGGTAATCTTTCTCAAGGCGACATAGCACGCTCGTTGGATCGCTCACCCAACGAAATATACCGCATGTTAACAACTTTAGTGCGCCGCCGTTTTGTAACCAAGTCCATTAGTGATGATCGATATGCCTTAAGCTTGCGTATGTTTTCTTTGTCTCAACGCCACCCGCCAGTTGGTAGATTAATCGATACGGCCATACCGCTTATGAGGGTTCTTACACGTACTGCTTGGCAATCCTGCCATTTAGCTATGGAAAATAATGGCGATATCGCAATTGTGGCATCGGTCGAATCGCCTGGCAATTGGGGTATTTCATTAAAAGTTGGCTCAGTTATTGGCCTTGCCAATACTGGTTCTGGTCGCGTTTTGGCTGCTTTTCGCTCAGAAGACGAGGTTAAAACCATGTTAGAGCGACATCAATCCGCACAGGGCGAGCCAAAACTAGTAGAAAAGACATTTTTTAATAGGCTAGATGACATTCGTAAAAATGGTTTTGAAATCATGCCATCCGAAACAACAGTGGGGGTAACCAATATTACCTATCCCGTATTTAACCCGCATGGTCAAGCAGTTACCGTAGTTAGCTGCCCCTACATTAAGCGATTAGATGAAATTCCAGTACCAAGCATGGCCGCTGTTCAACAATTATATAAAGAGCTAGCCGACGAATTAACCATTCAATATGGCGGCACATTAAAATAAACGGAAATATGACTTACGATGAATTTTTGTAAAAACACCATAGGTACAAACGCGCTAAAATTACCAAGTCTAGGCTTTGGCGCCGCTGCACTAGGCGGTTTATTCAGCCATGTAGATAATAAAACCGCCAAAAGCACCTTAACCCATGCATTAGAGCTGGGCTTAACCTATGTCGACACCGCACCCTATTATGGCTTAGGTCGATCAGAACGTGTTGTCGGCGATGTGCTTTGCAAAAAACAATATATTTTATCAACCAAAGTCGGCAGACTATTAAAGCCGGGTGCAATGCAAGATAGTGCCGCAATTGGTTGGCCTGATGCATTGCCTTTTCACCCCGTTTTTGATTATACCTATGATGGCATAATGCGCTCTTTTGAAGACAGTCAGCAACGGCTCGGCCGCGATAAAATAGACATTTTATATGTCCACGATATAGCCGAAGAAACACATACCCAAGAATTCTCTAAATATTTTAGCCAATTACGCAATGGAGGCATGAAAGCACTAGAGCAACTCAAAAAATCTGGCAACATAAAAGCATTCGGCATTGGTGTTAATCAAGTACGCGCGTGTTATCAAGCACTAGAAATTGGCGAATGGGATCTATTTTTGCTTGCAGGGCGCTATACATTATTAGAGCAAAACCCACTCGATGGCCTATTCACACAATGTATGGCAACAAATACCTCAATAGTAATCGGCGGCCCCTATAATTCGGGCATATTAGTTGGCGGAAAGACATGGAATTACGGTTCAGCCCCAAAACAAATTATAGAACAAGTCAAAGCCTTAAATGCTGTTTGTGTAGAGTTTAATGTGCCCCTACCCGCAGCGGCTTTGCAATTTCCCTTAGCGCACCCCGTTGTTGCTTCGGTTATACCGGGTTTAAGGTCAGTCGAAGAATTATATCAAACGCTTAATTGGGCGCAAGTAAACATTCCAATCGAATTTTGGCAAATGCTAAAAGACAAAAAACTAATTAATGCCAGAGCACCAACACCAACCACCAACCCATTTTTTACGAGCTAATATGATAATCGATAGCCATCAACATTTCTGGAAGTTAGACCGAGGTGATTATGGTTGGCTAACACCCGATTTAACCAAACTTTATCAAGATTTTTATCCTGAAGATTTAAAACCACTATTAGATGCTTCTGGCGTAAGCGCCACCATAATAGTACAAGCAACAGATACATTAGACGAAACCCAATATCTTTTAAAATTAGCAAATAATTATGATTGGATCTTAGGGGTTGTCGGCTGGGTCGACCTATCCCACCCCAAGGCTAGCAAACATCTTAACAACTTTGCCCAACATGCCAAATTTGTGGGCGTAAGGCCAATGCTTCAATCTATAAAGGATATAAATTGGATATTAAAACCAGAGTTAAAACCCGCAATCAATACATTAATTGATAATGATTTATGTTTCGATGCGTTAATTTTACCAAAAAATTTACCCGCATTAATAAAATTTTCCAATCAATATCCAGCACTAAAAATAGTCATTAATCATGGTGCCAAACCAGAAATTAGCAAAAATAACTTCAATGAATGGGCAAAACAAATCCAACAAATATCCAACCATTCAAATGTATATTGTAAATTATCCGGCTTTTTCGACCGTACAATTAAAAGTCCTGCACCTACAGGAGTTTCATATTACAAGCATAATCTTGATGCCTTATGGACATACTTTGGGGAGGATCGATTGATTTATGGC
>JABSRY010000079.1:0-3057 GCA_013214985.1 Hyphomicrobiales bacterium | reverse complement strand
GCCCTATGCAACCCATATTCTGGGCGCATTCGGAGCCGATAAAATAATGTATAGCAGCGATTGGCCAGTTGTTAACCTAGCATCAAGTTATAATGAATGGCTAAACCTCGCTAAAATTATTTGTTCCAACCTCACATTGTCAGAACAACAAGCAATTTTTAGCACAACCGCATTAAATTTCTACATTGGCCGAACTAGATGATCGCCAAATGGGTTATCAATCACCATCAACCACCGCCCGTCAGATTGCTTGCGTAACACCACGACCGAAAACCCACTCTGTTCAATAGGGTGACCATCTGGTGTTTCGCCAGACATTTTCCAAGTAGATGAATGAAGCGCAATATCGCCCGCCTGAATAACTTCATGGCTAGTAACGCTAATTTTTGGGTTAATCGCAATAAATTGCTTAAACGCCGCGCGTAACGCGGGTGTTCCCATAGCGGGTATGCCAGGTTGCCCCATCAAAACGCCGTTAGGTTCAAAAGTGGCAAGAATAGCATCCATATCACCCGCGTATACTGCAGAATTGTTCGTATCAATTGTCGAGTTAATTTTATCATGTTCCATTATCTGGCTTTCCTGGTTATTTTGCGATTGCGCATAAGTTAGCGGCGTACCAAGCAGTAAAACTGCAAGGCAAACTAACTTCTGAAATGTTTTTAATTTCATATAAGCTCCTCTGGTTACAGAGGTAAGCTAATATAGATGAGTGTCAAAAAATGGCAGTAGTCATTTATCTAAGTTGGCACAAGTTTCTGCCTCGCGCCAAAGCTTAATAAGCGCATGACGCCTACTAGGATACCGCGATGATATTTCTAAAAGAGAATCAATTCTATCCGTCCGAAAATGCCGTATGCTATTTCTAAGTTCACACCATGCCGAAATAAGCCGCCCACCATTAAAATAAATCAGCATAAACGGCCATATCACACGCCCAGAACTCACACCTTTTGCATCACAATAATTAATAAGCAACTTGTGTTCTCGGTGTATGGTCTGCCTGACAGTTGCCATATTAATCGTCTCTTGATCAGAATGTTCGCTCTGCCCGACCACAACATATTGCGCTTCAACTCGGTCAACAAGTTCTATCGGCATAACTGCTGTTAGCCTCGCCATTGCTTTTCGGGCAGCTTCAGCAAGCAGGGCATCGCCTTTATCTGCCACCCAAAGCGCCCCAAGAACTAGCGCATCCACTTCTTCAGCAGTAAACATAACGGGTGGCAAAAGAAAACCAGAGCGCAAAACATAGCCAACCCCAGCTTCCCCCTCAATATCAGCACCAAGTGCCCTTAATGACGCAATATCACGATACAGCGTGCGAATAGAAACACCCATTACTTGCGCCAAATCGCGCCCAGAAACAGCGCGTCGGCGGCGTCTAAATTCTTCTATCAAATCCAAAAGTCGTTCGGCTCGTGACATGTCGTCCCTCTCACTAAATCGTAATAATAGTTATATTGCCAAACCAATGAAGCTACTAAAAATCGATAGACTCATTTAACATAATTATGTTTATAGCTTCAATCGATCTTTGTTTTATTTCTTTGGGCGTAAATTCATCCATCGCCCCAATCACACGTCTAATTTGCAGATCACCCACTAATAAACGAATATATATTTCGGCTAATTTAGTGGGTGAAGTCTTAATCATTTTTTCTTTGCAGACCCTGTCAAAAATCCCAACAAGCAGAGGGAAAATAGTTTCACGGCCATGTTTCGCCAAAGTTTTTCCTAATATGCCACTTGAGTCACCGGCTGCAGCACGGTTTAATGCAATTGCGCGTGGGCTAAGTAAAAGCGTAAGCAGTTTCGGTCCAAAATCTTGTAAAATCTCCAGTGCAGGTTTGTTCTCACTAAGCCCCATACTTAAGGTTTCTTTTAGATCACTAGTATTATTTTTACCAAACTTTTAAACAAACCAAGTTTGTCACCATACCAACGGTATATGGTTTCATTAGATGCTTTGGCGCGCTTAGCAATTTTTAACATCGAAATACCGCCATAACCAAACTCATCAAGTAACGCATAAGCCGCTGTTTCAATTTCACTTTGCCTTTGTACCTTTTTTTCTTTTTTCATAATTTCATTTTCACCCTTGCAAAATAACGTACACTGCATTACGTTTAAATACAAGCGTACATCACATTACGTTTAACTAATTATACTAAGGAATATAATATGAAAAAAGCGTTTCTCACTTTAGCCATTGCATCTCTCACCCTAAATGCTGCAATATTTGGTTTTTTCTATGCGTGGATTTGCTCAACAATGTGGGGCTTAGATAATGCAGATCCAAATACGGCCATTGCTGCAATGCAAGCAATGAACAGCTCGGTACGCAATGCCATTTTTGCACCTGCATTTTTCGCTACACCATTTTTATCAGCATTGGTGGCGTTATGGGCATATCGAGTAAATTACAAAAATGTTACAATTTTATTTAGCACCGCAGCCATCGTATATTTTTTCGGTGGTTTGGTGTTGACGATGGTCATAAATGTACCGATGAATGAAGCCCTGGCATTAATCAAACTGCCATTAGACCCAGATCTAGCCACACAAGTTTGGAAAGACTATTCAGCGCCTTGGCAACTTTGGAATATCACCCGTACAATAATATCGGCCATAGCGTTTATCGCTGCTAGCATGGGAATATACCAATTAGGCAAATCATCTCATTAACAACATTATTAATAAGATGAGCCACCATAAAAAGAAGCATCAACTCTAGTGTATAATGCCTTTACGCATCACGTTCTGCAATCCATGCATGGTCTGGGTGGTTTTCAAACCGCCATTTCCGCCTAGGGCCCGCCATTACATTCAGGTAATAACTTTCATAACCATAAGGCACACCAACAGGGTGGTGACCTTTGGGCACTAGCACAACATCGCCGCTAGATGCAGCAATACTCTCGTCCAATGACCCATCATCCGTAAACACCCGTTGCAAGGCATAACCCTGATTGGGGTTTAAACGGTGATAATAAGTTTCTTCCAAATATGTCATACTCGGAAAATCATCCTCATCATGTCGATGCGGCGGGTAGG
>JABSRY010000078.1 GCA_013214985.1 Hyphomicrobiales bacterium | reverse complement strand
CTGGCTCTGCTGCAATCAGGTTTAAAAACCGCACCATAGCAGTTTCGCCGTCCAACATGCCTTCATCCATATTAATGTCTATAATCTGTGCGCCATTTTCTACCTGCTGACGGGCAACGCTTAACGCGCCTTCATAATCATCATTTAAAATAAGCTTTTTAAACACTGCCGAGCCAGTCACATTGGTTCGTTCGCCAACATTCACAAAATTCACATTGTCCGTTAGCACAAATGGCTCAAGCCCAGACAAGCGCATTAAGGTCGGAATTTCAGGTATAACCCGTGGTTTATGACCGGCAACTGCATCAGCAATTGCTTTAATATGAGCAGGCGTTGTACCACAACAACCCCCAACAATATTCACCAAACCAGAAGCAGCAAATTCACCAATCAGTTCGGCCATATATTCAGGGCTTTCGTCATATTCGCCAAATTCATTGGGCAAACCCGCATTAGGGTAAGCACAAACTAAACCGTTTGCAACATTGCCAATGGATTGAATATGCGCACGCATTTCTTGTGCACCTAAAGCACAGTTTAAACCAACCGAAAATGGCTCAACATGGTTGACGCTATAATAAAACGCTTCAGGTGTTTGACCCGATAATGTCCGACCAGAAAGGTCGGTAATCGTACCGCTAATCATAATGGGCAAACGATAACCAATATCTTCAAACACTTCTTCGACCGCAAATAGTGCGGCTTTAGCGTTAAGCGTATCAAAGATTGTTTCAACCAAAATCAGGTCACTACCACCTGCAATCAAGCCTTCAACGGCTTGCTTATAGGCAATGCGTAAATCATCAAATGTTACTGCCCTAAACCCAGGGTCATTCACATCTGGCGACATAGATGCCGTTCTGTTGGTTGGGCCTAAAGTACCCGCTACAAAACATTGTTTGCCCGTGTTTTTTAAATGTTGCTCACAAGCAGCTTGCGCAATTTCTGCACTTTTAAAGTTCATTTCATAGGCCAAATCTTGCATGCCATAATCGGCCTGTGCAATAGTGGTCGATGAAAAAGTATTGGTTTCAAGAATATCCGCACCTGCTTCTAAATATTGCAAATGCAATGCCTGAATCGCAGCAGGTTGGGTAACCGATAAAATATCATTATTACCCTTAATATCTTGTTGCCAATCGGTAAAACGGTCGCCTCTAAATTGCGCTTCGCTAAATTTCTCATCCTGAATAAGCGAGCCCATCGCGCCGTCTAAAATCAATATCCGTTTAGCCGCAGCTTCATGCAGTAATTTTGTACGCGCCTGTGCAATATCTTTTGTCATGGCTTTTCCTAATCAATATGCTTAAGTTGATGGCAAATAGCGAAGGTTAAATCAGCCCTATTCATAGTGTAAATATGGTAATCTCTAATACCATGTTTGTATAAATCGGTCACCTGTTCAACTGCAACCGCGGCCGCAACCATTTTACGGGTTTCAGGGTCATCGTCCAAACCAACAAACCGCTGATACAAACGCTTAGGTACTGTTGTACCACACATTTTTGCAAATTTAGTAATGCCCGAAAAATTATTAACAGGTGCAATACCTGGCAAAATTGGTACATTAATACCGGCTTTTTCGCAGGCATCTAAAAACCTGTAATATAAGTCGTTATCAAAAAACATCTGGGTAATAGCGCGTGTTGCACCCGCGTCAATTTTGGCCTTTAAATTGTCTAAATCGGCTTGCAAATTTTTGCTTTCTGGGTGCTTTTCGGGGTAAGCAGCAACACTAATTTCAAAATCACCAATTTTTTTAATGCCTTCGACTAACGCTTCAGCATTGGCATAGCCATCTTTTCTTGGCACATATTTTTCGCCAATGCCCGCTTTAGGGTCACCGCGCAACGCAACAATATGGCGAATGCCTTCATCCCAATAATTTTGAATAATCTGATTAATTTCATCTTGGCTTGCATCTACACACGTTAAGTGTGCAGCAGGTTTAAGCGATGTCTCGTTCTGAATCCGCATAACTGTTCTATGTGTCCGCTCGCGGGTAGAGCCGCCAGCACCATAAGTTACCGACACAAATTTAGGCTTAATAGTCTCTAGCCTTTTAACGCTTTGCCATAGAGTTTCTTCCATTTTTTCCGTAGCAGGTGGAAAAAACTCAAATGATACGTTTAGCTCATTACTCATAATATTTTTCTGAACTTAATCAGAACCTTGTATTAAATTTACTATTCTAATTTCGGTGGTTATTAGCTACGCTCAAATAACCACAAAGAGACTGTCAGTTTATCGTCAGTCTCGTTAAGCATTCGGTCATTGTCATTAGGCGGAAAATCCCTAGTCTCAATTAATTTCATGCCCGATTGCTCGCCCCATTCTTGCATTTGCGCATCCGAAAAGCCCAAACGGCGATGCGAATGCGTGGTGCGCAAACTCTCATTATCATGTGGTGAAAAATCGATAATTAATAATTTAGCTTTAGATTTCATCACCCGAGCAGCTTCTTTTAAAACCGATAAAGACTCATCCAAATAATGCAAAACTTGATGGATAATAACCGTATCAAAATGTCCGCTTTCCATAGGTAAGTTAAAAATGTCACCTTGGCGAACTTGGCTGTTTTTAAGGCCAGATTTTTCTAATTTTAACCGCGCATATGAAAGCATTTCATGGCTTAAATCCACGCCAACACTGCGTGTCGCGCGGTTAGATAACAGCTCAAGCATCCGCCCTGTACCCGTTCCAAGATCTAAAAAATTACCCAAATGTCCGTCCAATAATTCCAATATTGCGGCTTCAACTTTTTCTTCTGGTACCTGCAATCGGCGTAAACTATCCCAGTTTTCGGCAATCGATGCAAAATAATTAGCGGCCTCTTCACTGCGCGCCATTTTTACAGAATCAAGGCGGGCTAAATCTCGTTTAAGCAAAGGGTCATTTTCTTCAACACTTTTAATGACCGACGATACAAAAGAATAATTATAGGCTTTTTCAGATAACCTAAAATAAACCCACGAACCTTCGCGGTAACGGTTAATTAAACTCGAATCTAATAACAGTTTTAAATGGCGCGATACGCGCGGTTGGCTTTGACCCAAAATATTGGTCAAATCCTTAACATTAAGTTCCCCACGGGCGAGCAGCAACACTATTCGAAGGCGTGTTTCTTCGGCAATTGCTCTTAATTCTGCTAAAATATGCTCCATACGAACCTCGTTAATGATATAAGGATATATTTATATCTAATGATAAAAAATGTAAAGCCAAATCTATCAAAATTTTTAATTTGTTAGACATGAAACAATCCTATATGGATGGGTAACAAAAAATATGGAGCGATTATGGATATTGACCAAATCAGAGAAGACACGCCTGCCCTTAAAGAAATCACTTTTATGAACGCAGCAGGCTCATCCATCAGCCCAGAATGCGTTTATAACGGCATGGCGTTTATACTCGATGAAGAATCAAGAATAGGTGGTTACCACGCTCATGCTAAATACGAACAAGAACTAGAAATAGACCTTTATGCCTCGTTAGCACAGCTTATTAACGCCAAACCATCCGAAATTGGCATTGTCGAAAATGCAACAATCGCATGGCAAAAAATATTCTACGGCCTAGCCACAAAATGGCAAAAAGGTGATATAATTCTATCCACCACTACCGAATATGGTGCAAATTTAATAGCATTCATGCATGTTAAAAAACTATATGGCGTCGAAACTCTAACCTTAGCCGATACTGAATTTGGCGAAGTCGATACAACCGCGATGGATGCCCAAATAGAAAGCCTAAAAGCCGAGGGTAAAAATGTTGTTTTAGTGTCTGTTTCTCACCTACCTTCTAACAATGGGCTTATTCAACCCGCTGCCGAAATTGGTAAAATCGCCAATAAACATAATATCATTTACCTGTTAGATGCTTGCCAATCCATCGGCTTACTGCCTGTTAATGTTCAAAAAATTGGTTGCGATTTTTTAACCACCACAAGCCGTAAATTTTTACGCGGGCCCCGTGGCAACGGCTTTTTATACGCATCTAGCAAAATGTTACAAACCTTCGAGCCCGCTATTTTAGACTTTTTTGGCGCAGAGCTAGACGGCGCAAACGACTATAATTTACGTAAAGATGCCAGACGGTTCGAAAATTGGGAAAACGCTTATGCACTACGTGCTGGTTTACATGCAGCAGTAGATTACGCGCTAGATTTAGGCATTCATAAAATTTGGAAACGCACCCAAATTGTGTCCAATAAATTACGCACCGCCATTGCCGAAATTCCAGGCATGCATATTGCCGATTTAGGCCAAAAGCAAAGCGCCATCATTACCTGTTATCACGAAACCAAATCTTCAAAAGAAATCCGTAACTTCTTAGAAGAAAAAAACATCATGCTAACCCTGGCTGGCGATCATAGCGCCCCATGGGATGGCGAAAAACGTAAATTGCCCGAGAAATTACGCTTTTCTCCGCATTATTATAATGATGAAAATGATAGCGATATCGTAATCGAAATATTAAAAGCAGCAGTTAAGTAACAAAAAAGGCGGCAACCAGTATACGCTGGTTGCCGCCTATAATTCAGCTAATTATTTTTTAATAATTTTTGAATCAGAGGTGATTTCTACACCATATTCAGTGAAGTCGATATCAAAACCGCCTTTTAAATCCACATCAGTGAGTATTTCAAAATTTGTAGGACCAAACTTACCCGTTATTGCCTCTGCTTTTACAATTAATTTCATTAATGGCCCCATATCCATAAATAATCGCATAAACCCATTATTATCAATTTCTTCGGTTTTCAGCGCAACAGATACCGCTTTGGCCTTTTCACCTTGGTAAATATTCAAATGTTTACCACTAGCGGCCATCATAGTTTTACCGCCCAATTCATTCAACTCAGGTATATGCTTGTTAAGCTCAACCTCTGTACCATCATCGGCTAATATAAGCGTAGCCAATATGGGCTTCATCATCGACATTCTAATTAGTTGTGAAGTCGGGTTTTCAACACTTAAACTTAATAACGCATCAAGCATAGTAATTTCTGGTTTTTTCTTTGATGCCTTAAAGTCCAAATCAAAAACGCTTAGGTTAACACCATTCACACCGCCTGCCATACCAGCAAACATACCAAGCATAGCAGGGTTAGCGCCTCCTAATTCTTTTTGCATTTCAACAAGTGGTTTACACTCATATTTCGTCTGAACAATACCCGACCAAATTTTGGTTAAAGATGGCGCCAGTTTATCAACGTTCAACCCAACAGCTAACGAGAATATTTGCCCAGCCGAGCCAGCCGTAAAGCTTGGTATATTACCCCGTAAGTTCATTAACGCATCAATGGTTGGGCGATCATTCATTTCAATTATAAACCGCCTTTGATCAGAAATAAAATTTTGGGTTATTTCAGTATGTGTAGTACCCACAACAGTTCTAGGCCAAGATTCGACAATTTGCCCCAGTTCAGTTTTACAAGAATCGGTCAATAATTCTTTGTTTTTTCTGCCAATTTCTAGGTCAAATAGTGCGTGAGACTTATCTTCGGTCAATAATTCCAATATACGTTTATGGTTTAAAAACCCAATTAGCTTGCCGTCAAACCCATATTTATCATTTATTTTTTGTAAGATATCTGTCTGGTTTAAAGATTTTTCTGGTTTTTCAATGCCAAGCGCAATTTTCAAATGTGAGTTTTGAGCATCAGGTTTTTTAAGGGTAATAGTCACCCATCCATCATTTGTAGACACAACCAAATCTACCATTATATCTTCTTCAAAATTTAGCTTATAACTCGTATACTCAACACCATCCAAACTCTCTTTGACACCCTGTATACCAGAATCCTTTTCGGCCTTGGCCAAAATATTCCATATTGCATCTGGGTTAGCCGCGCTATATTTAATTACAGGTGCATAATCAACCGTATAAAATAAGCTCGATACATCATCACCTAAGCCAAATAATTTAATAATATCAATCGGGTTTTCTGCTGAACTTTGGTAACTATCTACAATAGACACCAAAAACCTAATACCACCATCGCCTTCAAACCGATCACTATTCATAATAGTTTCGATGTCTTTTGGGTCAGTATTAAATAATAAACCGGCATTTAAATTCGTCAGATAATCTTTAACCGGAAAACCACCCAATATGGTACTAAAAACAGTAGTATTTGCAGGTACATAATCTAATTGCGCGGTTTTGGTTAAAGGCGCAGCAAATGACCCATTAATCATCGCAACATTTGCAAGCAGGCCGACACTTATTATTTTAAAAAAGTTTTTTTTCATATTCATCCCTAAGTTTCTTTGATTATTTCAAATATATGGGTTTATTTTTTATAAACTCAATAGATTGTCCATATTAAATATTTACAAAAATATTTTGTCGAAATTTTGGCAACAAATTAACAACAAACAAATCCTACAAAAAAAGTGGACAAAATGTCCACTTAATTTTACTTTTATTAATTGTAAATTGCCCATGACGACACGCCCAACGACGAAACTCAAGCAATCAGAACATTTTTAAACGTGAAACTTTTTAAACTTCAAACGCTTCGGGTTAACTGAGTCTGCACCCAATCTGCGTTTTTTATCGGTTTCATAATCGCTGAAGTTACCTTCAAACCATTCGACGTGGCTGTTGCCTTCAAATGCCAGAATGTGCGTTGCAACCCTGTCTAAGAACCAACGATCATGGGTAATAACCACCGCACAACCCGCAAAATTCATCAATGCATCTTCTAAAGCACGCAAGGTTTCTACATCCAAGTCATTGGTTGGTTCATCGAGCAACAATACATTTGCACCTGTTTTAAGTACTTTAGCCAAATGCACGCGGTTTCGTTCACCACCCGATAATATGCCAACTTTCTTTTGCTGATCGCCACCTTTAAAGTTAAAAGCACTACAATAAGCACGGCTATTACGCTCAATTTTACCCAAGGTAATAATGTCATTACCTTCCGAAATTTCTTCCCAAACAGTTTTGTTCGGGTCTAGCGCATCACGACTTTGGTCAACATAACCAAGCTGAACAGTTTCACCAATGCGAATAGAGCCAGCATCAGGCTCTTCTTGGTTATTAATCATTTTAAACAAGGTCGATTTACCCGCGCCGTTAGCACCAATAATGCCAACAATACCGCCAGGTGGTAGTTTAAAATTCAAACCATCAATCAGCAATTTATCGCCAAACGCTTTAGATAATTCTTCAGCTTCAATAACCACACCGCCCAAACGCTCGGCAGCAGGTATAACAATTTGAGCCGTTTTAAGCGCTTCGCTTTCGCCCTGTGCAACCAAATTTTCATAAGCCGTAATACGCGCTTTAGATTTGGCTTGGCGGGCTTTCGGGCTAGATCTAACCCATTCAAGTTCGCTCTCAATATTCTTTTTGCGGTTTTCGTCAACCCGCGCTTCTTGCGCTAAACGCTTAGCTTTTTGCTCAAGCCAATTGGTGTAGTTACCTTCATACGGAATACCTTCACCACGGTCTAGCTCTAAAATCCAAGCCGTAATATTATCCAAGAAGTAACGATCATGGGTTACGCAAACAATCGTACCCGTATAATTCACCAAATAATTTTGCAACCAGCTAATCGTTTCGGCATCCAAATGGTTGGTTGGTTCGTCAAGCAACAAAAGGTCAGGTTTCGATAGCAATAAAGCGCAAATAGCCACACGGCGTTTTTCACCGCCAGATAATGTTTTAACTGGCGCGTCCGCTGGTGGGCAACGCAATGCCTCCATAGCAACTTCAACCTGATGGTCTAAACTCCAAGCATCCACTGCATCAATTTTCTCTTGCAATACGCTCATTTCTTCCATCAGCTCATCAGTATAATCGTCAGCAACTTTGGCCGCAACAGCATTAAAATCGTCAAGCAATTTTTTAGTTTCAGCAACGCCTACCATTACATTTTCAAGAACTGTTTTGCTTTCATCAAGCTGTGGTTCTTGCGCCAAATAGCCAACACGCACGCCTTCGGCCGCATAAGCATCTCCACCAATTTCGGTGTCTAAACCCGCCATAATTTTAAGTAAAGATGATTTACCACTGCCGTTTTCACCGACCACACCAATATGCGCCCCAGGCAAAAATGATAGTCGAATGTCCTTGAACAATTGCTTGCCACCTGGGAATGATTTGGAAAGTTTGTCCATGGTATAGATATATTGATAAGCAGCCACATGTACCTCATTAAATAAATTGTTTATCTTACTTAAGCGATAATCAATCTTTTCGCAAGCAAAACGACCAAGGGGGCTTGTTCTAAACATTTTCTACGGCCCAAAATGTTAACCTCTAGCCATTAAGCTTTAAACTAACGACAAATTCACATTTTTAAGTAATAAATATGCCAACAAATTTTAAAAACTTAACTTGGATATTGCAAAACAATACAATTGGTGAGGCAGATTATACTGCGTTAACAAAGAGTATAATAAAGCGCAATAATGAAGAACCCCGCCGCAAGCAGCGGGGTATCAGAACATTGAGAGCTGCTTGTCTTCGTGTAGCTGTGAATATTCC
>JABSRY010000077.1 GCA_013214985.1 Hyphomicrobiales bacterium | reverse complement strand
CGACCCACCCCGAATGGCTTGGCGAATTACGGGTGCGGATATAACTTGAGCATCAAGTACAATAGCAAACGGCTCGCCGACATGTTGTGCGGTAAAGTTACCGAATTTTTTAGCGCCGCTCGTATCAAATTTAAACGAAACGATTGCTTCATTGGTATCTTGTGAAAAACCAGCTTGCGCATCTACCAAGTTTTCACCCGATAAAATAGCACGCTTTTTTAGTACATATAGTTGATCTGGGTTATCTTGATCTGGTAATACGAAGCTATCTGATGGGATATTACCATTTGGGTTGGCGCCTGTTACCACTTCATGAAAAGTTAGTTTTGCTGTTTTGCCAATGAGGCCTTTTAGCTTTTTAGGCTCAACACCTGGCACCTGAACAAGCACTCTATCAGTACCTTGCGGTTGGATAGTAGGCTCGGTTGTGCCCAAAGCATCAATACGGCGACGTAAAATTTCTATCGACTGCTGAACGGCAGATTTAACCCGTGCAATACGTTCTTCATCAGTTAATACAACCGAAATAGTATTGTCTGAAGTTTGGGTAATTTCGAGATCGCGAATATTACTGGCTTGTAACAAGTTGGAGCTAACCGGCACTGATAGAGCATTAATTGCAATTAATGCATCTTCCATTTGCTCGGGTTTGCGAATTTTAAGGGTTACAACTTCGTTGCCTACTCTTAGATTAGTATAGCCAATTTTTTTTTCGCGTAATGCAGAGCGAACATCATCTTTTACGACATCCATGCGCTCTGCGATAAGCACGCCAACATCTACTTTTAGCAAGATATGTGAGCCGCCTTTTAGATCTAACCCTAAATGCAATTTACTGCTTGGCATAAAGCTTGGTAGGCTTTGAATTTGCTGTTCGGTTAAGATATTTGGAAGCGTAAAAAGAAAACCCGCCAAGCTAATTAAAGCGATCGCTGTGGTCTTCCATGCTGAGAAATGCAACATATGCTTGCTTTCGATATTAAGGTGCTAATTTGTATAAATAAAAGGAGGTTGTTAAATATGTAACAACCTCCCAAATTTTAAACTATTTATCAGCTACAGGCTCGCCTTTAACACGAACTTCTGAAATCATAGAACGGATGATGCGAATTTTCACATTTTCGGCAACTTCAATCATCAACTCATTATCATCAACAACTTTAGATACTTTACCAATAACGCCGCCCGCTGTGATAACCGTATCGCCACGACGAACATTTGAAATCATCTCACGATGGCGCTTTGTTTTCTTTTGTTGTGGGCGAATGATTAGGAAATAAAACACTACAAACATAAAGATAATTGGCACAATACCACTGAAATCGCCTAATTGATCCATTTAGATAGTCCTTTTTAATGGGTTAATGCAGCTAGACCTGCATAATAATATGTAATGGGAATATAACCGCGAATTTTAACATTGCAATGTTTCTGCCAAAAATAAATGAATATAATGGATTTTATGCATGTTTTTTCGAATATTTGATTGATAAATGGCGCTAATTCAACTTAAATTCAATTAAAATCAAAGAACAACCTAAAACAAAGCGGATTATTTAATGGATGACAAAATATTAGAGCAGTTAACCAAAATTGCCGATGCCCTAACTGAAATATCGGAACATAGTCAAGGTGTCGTTAATCTTGAAACAGATTATAGTGCTGCGGGCTTTGTGTGGGATGCTAATGATGAATATTTAAGGCCGTTAAAGCAAATAAACTCTATAGACTTAGAACTGTTACAACATATTGATTTGCAAAAACAAATATTAATTGATAACAGCATGCAATTTGCACAAAACCTAACCGCAAATAATGTTTTGCTTTGGGGCGCTAGGGGCATGGGTAAAAGTTCATTAACAAAAGCAGTTTATTTGCACGTAGCGAAGCAATATCCGCAATTAAAATTAGTAGAAATTCACCGCGAAGATATTAGTAGCCTGACCTTATTAATGCGCCAACTCTCTTTGCGAAAAGAACGGTTTATATTATATTGTGATGATTTAAGTTTTGACATAGGTGATGATAGTTACAAATCGCTAAAAGCTATATTAGAAGGCGGTTTAGAAGGTAAACCCGATAATATTGTGTTTTATGCAACCAGTAATAGACGCCATTTATTGCCCAGAGAAATGATTGAAAACGAGCAAGCCAATGCAATAAATGTTCGAGATACGATTGATGAAAAAGTATCATTATCTGACCGATTTGGTTTGTGGGTTGGTTTCCACAACTCGACACAAACACAATATTTAAATATGATTTCAACCTATGTAAAATTTTATAAAATTAAAATACCGCAAGGTGATTTACGCAAACAAGCACTTGAATGGTCAGTTACTAGAGGTGGCCGCACGGGGCGTGTTGCTTGGCAGTTTATAACCAATTTAGCAGGGCAACTTGGGCAACGCATTGAATAAAAAAGGACAGCAAATGCTCTCCCTAATTAGTTTATTTGAAATTATTTGAGCTATTTTCTGGCTAAATATTTGCGTGGATCATATGCTATCGCGCCACGGCGGATTTCGAAATGCAATTGCGGTTGCTTTACGTCACCCGATTGACCCGAGCGCGCGATCGCCTGGCTCGGCGAACCTTATCGCCCTTTTTAACCAGTATTGAACCATTATGCGCGTAGGCGGTAACCCAGCCTTTATTATGTTTAATAAGCACTAGATTGCCATAATTTGGTAGGCCATTACCTGAATAAACAACTTCGCCCGATTCGGCAGCTTTAACCACGGTGCCTGGCGGTACAGCAACGTTTAGACCATCATTACGAGTGCCGCCTGCTTTCGGCCCATATTCAGAAATAACCCGACCATTAACCGGCCAGCGGAAACGATTTACGCCCGAATTTTTGGGTTGAGAAGCAACCACTTTCTTTTGGGCAACTGCTACTCTTTGATTTACGACTTGTTTAGCAGGCGCCGTAACTCTCGTGGCTGTTGCAGGTTGCACGGCATTACCACTAACACGCACATGCTGGCCGATTTGCAATGACTCGGTGCCGACAAAGCCATTCAAACTTTTAAGGGTTGCAAAACTCATTTTGTGCTTACGCGCAATTGAATATAATGTATCTTTAGGCTGAACAATATATTTGCCGTTTGGAGCCACATAAGTTGCCGAACTCTGGACAGGCTTATACGCATCAATAGGCGTTATTGGCGCTCTATTAGGTACAAATTGGCGCTGCACATTATTAGATTGACTAGGTGCGGTTTGAATTTCAGCAGTTTGTTGATTTACATAAGTTCTTGGTGCATAGCTAACCGCACTTGAGTTATTATGACGTGGCAACAAAATATTTTGCCCAATTCTTAAATTTGTATATTGGCCAAACCCGTTTGCAGACCGCAGCTCTTCTACCGTTATGCCATAGCGGCGCGATATACTATATAAAGTATCGCCTGTAGAAACCGTGTATGAATTTGGGTTTCTTTTATACATCCAATTTGAACTGGCATTTTGTGCATTACGGTTACTAGGAATTGAAGCTGTAAACTCGCTGTCTGTTGAATTACTTGCAGGTGACGGGTTATTTGCTGGCGCTGAGTTGTTAGCCAGTGGCGCTAGATTTGTTTGTTTAACTGTATTTTGTGTTTGTTGTTTATACTGCGAATCTTGATATGCAAATCTGGCAACATCCGTACTACATGCCGACAGTCCGAACATTAATGCCGTAGGCAAAATTATATATGTTGTTCTTTTAAGTGCATTTATTGAAAAATATTTTGAAAATTTAAACATTATAGATACTCATTACAAAAATCTGAAAATTATCAGAAACAATTTATTACCAAACTAGATCAAATTATAACTAACTATTATGAAAAAGTGCTTATCAAAGTTGGTTAATAATTAGTAAATTTTAACATTTAGCGCTTTTAACCTAAATTTGTTTTGCAACACCTTGAACTAAAGGCACAAATCTTACTGGGCATAATTCTGTACATTTTATGCCTTCTTTAGTTTTTATGACTTTTAGCAAGCGTTGATCACCACCATTTGGGCCTAATGGCAAAATCATAATGCCATCATCTTTAAGCTGATCTATAAGATTGCGGGGAATACGCTCTGCTGCTGCAGTAATAATGATGCGATCAAAAGGTGCTTGATGGTGCCACCCAAGTAATCCGTCACCCGTAATTGCTGTGATATTATATAGGTTTAGTTCTTGGAAACGTTTTTCGGCTATTTTGTGCAACGTGTTATAGCGCTCAATTGTATAGACCCTACGGGCTAGCTTTGACAAAATTGAAGCTTGATAACCTGAGCCTGTTCCTATTTCTAGAACCTTCATACGGTCGGTAAGTTCTAATTCTTGAGACATATAGGCTACGATATAGGGCTGAGAAATAGTTTGCCCACATTCAATTGGCAAGGCCCTATCTTCATAAGCCCGTTCGGCAAAAGCGTGGGTAATATAATTTTCACGAGGGACTGTCTCCATCGCTTTAAGAATTTTAGTTGAGGTTATGCCGCGGTTACGCAGCCCCATAATCATTTTAAGTTTTTTTAGGGAATCTTCTGAAATATCATCATATATTTCGGTATTATTTGTTTTCAAAACAGCCATTCTAGCCTCAACTCAATTACTAATTGGGCACAAGATAGCATATAATATTTAATTACAGATTAACGGTTTATTATGTATGTTTGGTAACAAACGGTTTAATCGTATGATTCTATTATTTAATGTAATGGTTTGATTTATAACTGATTTTTAATATCATCATTCATTGCAAAATTGGTTAAATTTTGGGTGACCGCTGTGACTGTTATGTAATTATCTTGCAGAGAAGCGAGTTCAGCATTAATTTGTGGGTTTTCATCAATACCTTTAAAATTAATCCAATAATAGTCTGATCCGCGTAGGTTTTCGCGTTTATCGACGATAATGAATGGCTCTTGTCTTTTGCCGTGTTCGCAAACTTTAATACCTTTTACATTGTCTATAGAACAATTGGGGAAATTTAGATTTTGTATGGATTGGGCATCTAAAGACATGTTAAATAATTTTTCAATAAGTTCAGGCGCAAAATGTTCTACCATTTCCCATTCTAATGGCAACGACCTGTTGCGAATATTGCCCATCAAACTCAGTGCCATTGATGGTATATGGTAGGTCGAACCCATGCCCGCACCACCAACAGTGCCCGATATATGCAAAAAATCCGCGGCATTATGCCCCCGATTAACACCCGATAATATAAGATCTGGCTTATCATTCATTAGCACTTCTATGGCCATAATAACACAATCGGCTGGAGTGCCATCTATTGCAAAGCGCTTTTCGGCACGCCGCTCTACATATATTGGATTATGGACTGATACAGCTCTAGAGACGCCGCTTTGTTCGTGTGTTGGGGCAACTACCCAAACATCCTCGCAGATAGTTTGAGCAATTTTTATCATCGATTTCATACCAACGGCATCAATACCATCATCATTTACAATTAGAATTGAATTCAGTTTTATCATTATAATCCCGATAGTAATTTGATGTGGTTAACAAAATGATTCTGTTATTTTATTGCCTTTATTACTTTTTTACCGCCCATATATGAATGCAACACTTCTGGTATTTCTATATCACCATCTTTTGTTTGGTAATTTTCTAGAATTGCAACCATGGTGCGGCCAATTGCCAAGCCAGAGCCGTTTAGAGTATGCACAAAATTGGTTTTGCCTGCAGATGTTTTAAACCTTGCACCCATTCGCCTTGCTTGGAAGTCGCCACAGGTTGAAACAGATGAAATTTCGCGATACATATTTTGCCCAGGTAACCAAACCTCGAGATCGAAAGTGCGTTTTGAGCTAAAACCTATATCGCCGCTACATAATCTAACCACGCGATAAGCAAGCCCTAAGCGTTTTAACACCAGTTCGGCAGATTCGAGCATTAGCATTTGCTCTTCTTCACTTTTATCTGGGTGGGTTATGCTGACCATTTCAACTTTGGTAAATTGATGTTGTCTGATCATACCGCGCGTATCGCGCCCTGCACTACCAGCTTCTGATCTAAAACAGTTTGAATATGATGTATAGCGTTTTGGCAATTCATTTTCTTGCAAAACAGTTTCACGCACTAGGTTGGTTAGTGACACTTCTGACGTTGAAATAAGATATTTACCATCGGTAGTTTTGAACATATCTTCTTCAAATTTTGGCAGTTGGCCTGTACCTTCTAGTGCATTTGCGTTTACGAGTAGCGGCACGACCACTTCTTCACGTCCATATTCGTCTGTATGCAAATCTAGCATAAAATTGGCTAGAGCACGCTCTAAACGGGCCAAATCTTTAGACAGAATCACAAAACGTGAGCCAGACATTTTTGCAGCAGTTTCAAAATCCATTTGCCCGAGTGCTTCACCCAGGTCGAAATGTTGTTTTGCCTCAAAATCAAATATTTTGGGTTCGCCAACTTTATGCATTTCTATATTTTCATCTTCATCTGCACCATCTGGCACATCATCTGACATAATGTTGGGCAATTGAGCTAGGTAATTATTTAGTGTTTCGGTTAGATTACGCTCGGTTTCTTCACCTTGCTGGATGGCTTTTTTAATATCTGCGACTTTTGCAATCGCAGCTTGAGCCACTGCCTCATCGCCACTGGCCTTAGCTTTGCCAATTGCTTTTGATGCATTATTACGTTGAGTCTGCAACTCCTGTAACTTTGCAACATGATCTCTGCGGGCTTTATCGAGTTCTATTGCTTTATCTGCAACACCAGATAGTTTGCGGCGCTCCATTGCTTGGTCAAACATTGCAGCATTGTTGCGAATCCATTTAATATCGTGCATTTAAGCCTCCCGATAATTGAAGATGAATAGAATCATCGTCGTAAAATATAGTTAGTTTGTGATTACTTAAAAATGACTGCTTGCACAAGGCATATTATACAATTACGTATTTTCGTTGTCGTCGTCATTTGTTTCATCGTCTGCTTCTTCTGCTTTTTTGCGGGCTTTTTTACGCGATCTTTCAATCCACATAACGGCAAGTATAGAAAATTCATAAAGCAGAAGCGTCGGAATTGCCATACCGAGCTGACTTGCTGGGTCGGGTGGTGTTAAAATAGCCGACACTGCAAATATAATAACAATAGCGAATTTACGTTTGGATTTTAGCCAACCTGACGAAACCACCCCAATGCGCGCTAACAGCGTAAGCACTACGGGCAATTGAAAAATTAGACCAAAACCTAATATCAAAGTCATTACTAAACCCAAATATTCGCTTGCTCTTGGTTCTAGTTGAATTGATGCCTCACCAATACCGCCAACTTGCTCTAACCCCAAGAAAAAGGTCATCGCCAATGGCATTACCAAAAAATAAACCAATGATGCACCAATGGCAAAAAGTACAGGGGTAGCAACTAAATATGGAATAAACGCACCGCGTTCATTTTGATAAAGACCTGGTGCAACAAATGCGTATATCTGAAAAGAAATATAAGGAAAGCCGAGGATTATACCGCCAAATAAGGCTAGTTTAAGGTAAACAAAAAACAGTTCTGGCAGACCAGTTAGAATAATTTTTGCCGTTTCTGAAGGGTCGGTCGCATCGACAAATGGCACCAGAAGAATGTTGAATATATCGGTTACAAAAAACCCGCAAAGACATGCAAAAACAATCAATGCAATTAGTGACTTAACCATTCGATTGCGCAATTCATAGAGATGATCCATGATTGGGGCTTGGCTTTCATCAACTTCAGTTTGATTTACATCTTGTTCAGATTTAATTTTTTCTTGTGCTTCTTCTGCTGGCATATCAATATTCTATTAATAAATTTAAGTAGATTCTTTAGCGACTGCTTCAGAATTTTCAGTCATGAGTGGTGTGGCATCGTCTGATTTTGTTTCGTCCGATGCTTTCGCCATATCATTAAGGTTGCTTTCTAGATCGAAATTTTTGAGCTTTTCGGCTTCTGCTTTAAGCTCTTTAAGTTCGCTTATATCTGCAACTTCTTCAATTTGGTTTTGAAAGTCACGCATTACAGATTTGGCTTTTTTAATATATTTACCAACTGTGCGCAGCATTTTCGGAATGTCCTTGGGGCCTACAACAATTATGGCAACCGAAATGATTACCATAATTTCGAGCCAACCTATATCAAACATAGTTCACCTTCAGGTTGGTTATTTTGTGGTTTCAGAAGTTTTTTCGGCTTCGGTAACTTTTTGAGACACTGTATCGTGATCGATAATTTTTGCATCATCAGAGCTTGTTTTGCCCTCTTCTGCCATGCCTTTTTTAAAGCTTTTAATACCTTTTGCGAAGTCGCCCATTACGTCTGCTATTTTACCGCGTCCAAACAATAAAAATACTAAAACAACGACGATTAAAATTTGTGTCCAACCTGGCATTTCAAAAACTCCTTACAAAAGAAATAACTTTGCTATTTCAATTTTAAAATTAAGATCTCTATTTAATATAATGCATTAGCCGCAATTTACCAGTGCTATTAGCAGGAATTGCCTTTATTTTAACAAAGGACCTTTGGAATATACTGATTTT
>JABSRY010000076.1 GCA_013214985.1 Hyphomicrobiales bacterium | reverse complement strand
TTGGTACCATGATTGAGCTGCCCAGAGCTGCTTTACGCGCCGAAGATTTAGCAGAATTATCTGACTTTTTTAGCTTTGGTTCGAATGATTTAACCCAAACGACTTATGGCATTAGCCGTGATGACAGTGCTCGATTTTTAAACTCTTATACGCGCCGTGCTATTATTCCGCATGACCCATTTGTATCCATTGATAAAGATGGTGTGGGTGAGCTAGTCGAAATTGCGGTGAAACGCGGCAAGAAGGGCAATAAAAACTTAAAAATTGGGGTTTGCGGTGAGCATGGTGGTGACCCACAATCTATCCATTTTTATGGAGATTTAGGCTTGGACTATGTATCATGTGCGCCATTTAGAGTACCTGTTGCTAGGCTGGCTGCTGCTCAAAATGCGATTAAGACAAAAAATTAACAGATTTATGATGTTTCAGCCTAATTTTATGCTAAATTAGGCGATATAACCATATATCGTGAGAAAAACCTTAACAAAATATAAATATTATCAATGTATTAAGTATATCTAGTAATATATTACATATAAATTTGTGCAAATTTGAGGCAATGAATAACGCATAATGGCATACCGTTACAACCACTATACTGACCAGAATATAAAATTTCATCAGGGTCAAATAAACACAAAAACAATGTCTGGATTTAGGCACCGCATTGCATTGCATTGGTTTGTGGGTTTGGTGGCTTTTGGGGTCTTTTTTAGTGTGTTTAACGGGCTTGAACGGAATGCAGGCCATTATATTAATGCCGAAATAAATGCAAGATATGTTGAAACAGCTGTGGTGTTAAAACAACATCGCGGGGCATCGCAATATGATATTGAGCCGATTGCACCTTTGAAGAAATCTAAAGAAGTTGTACTGAACAGTTTTACCAAGCGTGATAGTACTATTTTTACAAAGTCAATGAGACGAAATATTGGTGCGGAAGAATTTGATATACAGCCAAGAGCTGATGATTTGGTGGGTACAAAAATCACCACCCCATCTATATTAAGTGAAGCCGATATTGCATTGTTGAAGTTAACTAAAAAAAATACGATTGAAATGAACTTACCTGAGCTAGCCGCACCGATGCCAATAATTCATTCGGGTGAGTTTGACGTTGATAATATGTTGGCACTTGTGACCGCTAAAGCTCATGAAACAGACCCAACTAAGCCACTGATAATTGACATTAGAATGCAAACTAAGCCACTGGATAAATTAAATGGTTTTACGATTGTTAAAGGCAAAATTGCTTCTAAAACATATAAACTTGATAGTGCTGATATTTTGTTGGCAAGCAGAAGTGTAACCAAGCCAATAAAACGGCCAAAATATACTCAGAAAGCCAAGCCCGTGATTAATATTAGCGGTAGAGGCAGCTTAACTTGTTTAACTACGGCGCTTTATCATGAAGTGCGCGGTGAAAGCCGCTCTGGCCAATTGGCGGTTGCTGAAGTTATATTATCGCGTAAAAGAAGTCGGTCATACCCTAATTCATATTGTGGGGTTATTTATCAAAATGCGACGAAACGTAATGCTTGCCAGTTTTCATTTGCATGCGATGGAAAATCTGACTTGCCACGTGATTTGAAAACTTGGAAAAAGCTTAAAAAGCTAGCAGCAGATTTTTTGGCTGGCAAAGCAAGGTTGCCCTCTGTTAAAGGCGCGACACATTACCATGCTGATTATGTAAGCCCTAAATGGCGCTGGGCGATGAACCGTGTTGCCCGCATTGGGACGCATATTTTTTACAAAGACCCTAAGGTACGTATATAAGAAATTTGCATTTAATGGGTGAGTCTATTGCAGATAGTTTTTTGCGTGGATATTGAGTGCCGAGAAGGTGTAATAATTGCGTTTTGCTTGTTTTTCATCTGCTTCAGGATAATCATCTCTGAAATGCCCGCCGCGACTTTCTTCGCGCAATAAAGCGGCGACTGTAACCATTTTTGCGACATCTAACATATTGACCAAGGGGTAATGGCCTTGGTTTTGGGATTGCCAAATATCAATTTGTTTTAGTGCCTTTATTAAGCCTTTATGATTGCGAACTACCCCGACATGCTCGCTCATTAATTGGCGTAGTTTTTGTTTAAGTGCATCGTTATTCTTATAAATATATTGTTTTGTATTTATAGTCTTTGTTGAACTTATGGGGTTTGATTTAAAGTGTTGAGTAACATTTTTAGCGATATTGGCAGCATAAACAATGGCTTCTAGCAAACTGTTACTGGCCAAACGGTTGGCGCCATGAACGCCAGAGCTACTAACTTCGCCGCATGCCCAAAGGCCCTGAACGTTGGTTTTGCCATTATCGTCTATCAATATACCGCCCATGTGATAATGTGCTGCAGGTAAAATTGGCAGTGGGTCTACCTCGGGATCTATGTTCGCGCTTTGGCAATAGCCATAAACTTTTGAGAAATTATGCTTAAAATGTTTGCCGATGGCCTCGCGGCAATCGAGAAATGTTTTATGACCTTGCACTTGTTGCATAAAAACTGCGCGGGCTACAATATCACGTGGAGCAAGCTCGGCATCGGGGTGAATGTTTTGCATAAACCGTGTGCCATTTTCATTGATTAAAGTAGCGCCTTCGCCGCGCAATGCCTCGGTAGCTAGCGGGGCAGGGTCGCGCCCAATATCAAATGCGGTGGGGTGAAATTGCACAAATTCTGGATCGGCAATGGTGGCGCCTGCGCGGGCGGCCATGGCAAAGCCATCTCCCCTGGCGGCCGTTGGGTTGGTAGTAATTTTAAATAATTGGCCGATGCCACCCGATGCCATAATAACCGCATCGGCTGTAATTGTATAAGGCTCTGACATATGGTCTTTATGGCAATTGCGTATAATAATGCCTTCTATGCCACCTTCACCCACTTGAATGTCAATTGCTTCGGTGTTTTCTAGAATTTTGATATTGGGGTGGGTTTTAACCGCAGCGATGAGCGCCGACATGATTTCTTTACCCGCCATGTCGCCGCCGATGCGCACCACGCGGCGCTTACTATGCGCGGCTTCTTTGTTTAATATTAGGTTGCCATTATTATCTCGGTCAAAATTAACCCCTAATTCTATAAGGTCGTCAATGCGGGCCTTTGCCGCATTTGCCATCATCGTTGCGCTTTCTATATCGACAATGCCTGCACCTGCAACCGCTGTGTCTTGCACATGAGATTGTGGCGTATCATCATTACCAACTGCCGCAGCAATACCGCCTTGTGCCCATGCGCTTGAAGCGCCTTTGCCTAAATCGGCAATAGAAAGAATAGTCGATTTTTGGGGTAATAATTTTAACGCGCAAAATAAACCTGCTAGACCCGCACCAATGATAATGATTTTATGATCACTCATATATCTATCCTAAATTATGTGGGGCGTTGAAAATATATTATGGGCGACATTAACCAGTGACTTTATGTAAAGCGGTTTTTTTGTTAATGTTAATCATGCGCTCGACCGCGCCCCTGGCCTTGATTGCGATTTCTGGATCTACTTCTATTTCGTCGGTTAAATATACCAGTGAATTTAGAATTCGCTCAAGGGTTATACGCTTCATATGCGGGCACAGATTGCACGGGCGGATAAACTCAACATCATGCACTTCGGCGGCGACATTGTCGCTCATGCTGCATTCGGTTACCATCATCACCTTTTTGGGACGATTATTTTTAACATAATCGATCATGTCTTTGGTTGAGCCTGAAAAATCGGCCACATCTACCACGGATGGTGGGCATTCGGGATGGGCGATAATTGTAAGATCTGGATCTTGTGCGCGATACTCGTTTAGCTCTTCGGCGGTGAATTGATCATGTACCTCGCAATAGCCTTTAAAGGTAATGATATTAACATCGGTTTGTTTGGCTAAATTATTGGCCAAATGCTCATCTGGAATGCAAATAACTTCTTTAGTACCGAAGCTTTCGATTACATTTAGGGCATTTGATGAGGTGCAGCATACATCGGTGACGGCTTTTACAGCGGCGCTGGTATTCACATAAGTGACAACTGGTACGCCTGGATGTTTGGCGCGTAAAGCTGCAATATCGGCAGGGGTAATCGATGACGCGAGTGAGCAGCCTGCTTGTTTATCGGGTATGATAATGGTTTTTTCGGGGGCAAGAATTTTTGAAGTTTCTGCCATGAAATGCACCCCACCTTGGATGATAATATCGGCATCAGAATTGGCAGCTTCGATGGCAAGTTGCAGGCTATCGCCAGAAAAATCGGACACGCAATGGAAAATTTCGGGTGTCATATAGTTATGGGCTAAAATAACGGCGTTACGTTGTTTTTTTAGTTTGTTAATAGCATATATATAGGGGGCGTGAATTGGCCATTCTGCAGCAGGAATTACGGTTTTAACTTTTTCGTATAAAGGGGCTGTTGCTCGAGCGACTTCATCTGTATATTCTAAGTCAGGATAGGGTAATATACCAAATTTTTGTGCGGCTTTTGATAGATTATTGATTTTTGGTTTATGAGCTGTTGGATTCTCAAATGCTATTGACATAATTTTCTCCCAATCTTAACAAAACTCACTTAGAGCATATTTATATTAAGAATATATATACTCTGCAAGTTCAATACAAGAGAAAAGGTATGAAAAATATAAATTATAGACAAATTAACAATAGAAAAGTGAATTAATGCGCCGAGTTGCTATTGCCAATTTTTAGACCAGGTACATTGGGTTTGCCAATAAGTTCGCTATTAAAGGCATATATTTGTGCGGGGCGGCCACTGGGTTGATTGCGTATTTGCCCGGTTTTTACAACCAGTTTTTCGCGTTCAACAAAACGTCTGAAATTTTGTTTATGGATTTTATGCCCAAATACCGATTCTGCGGCTTTTTGTAGCTCGAACAAGGTGAAGGCATCTGGCATTAGATCAAAAATTACGGATTTATATTTAACTTTTGCGCGAATGCGCCCAAGCGCAGTGGCTAAAATACGTCGATGATCATATTGCATATAAGTGCCTGTCGGCAGCTTAGTATCTTCGGTGCTAATTTCGATATCGCCCGTCATATCTTTTGAAGCATCACGCACGGCTTCAAAAACTAGACCCGCTTCATACATGATTTCGTATCGAGTAAGGACATTTTCATCTTCCCAAACATCGCCATCATTGCCAAAACAGGCTAAAATGCGTTGGTCAGTTTCTTCACCATCGCTCCATTTAAATAATTCTGGTAAAATATAGTCACTCAATATAGCAGGGCGGCCATGGCTGAAATCTTCCCACGGGAAATAGCTATAAATATCGCTCCATTGCTCGTTTGGCTGGCTTTGGCTTATATTGGGTTTTACGCAGGCCAAATAGCCAACAGATACAATATGGCGGTTAGGATCGCCATAGCTAAAGCGACCACTATCGGCGAATGTATATAATTGAACGACGGACATAAGCGTCATATCGGTTTGTTGCTTAACCCAGTGGCGCAACCCACGCTCCATTGTTTTATGATGATTTGGGTTATATAAGCCCCAAGGCAACGTATTGGCGCTGCCTTTAATGGTTAGGACTTTTAAGCGCATATTATCTTCTAAATCGATTGATAATATTACTGCATTTAAATCGATGATGATTTCTAAATATTCTTTATTCTTATTTGGCATGAAATTACCCTATCATAAAATCTTAAATCGGCAACATAAATGGAATGCCGCTATGTGTGTAACTACCGCGACCAATAGCATCGATAGCATCTTGCATTTTGCCACCACGTTTTAGGTAATTATCGGCAAGCGAGACAACCAATTTGTTGGGGGTTGAAAAGGGGGCAACTTCACGTAATTTATGAGCAATTTCTTGCTCGTACCCAGCGCCTTTTGCAAAATTTGCGGCAATAAATGCCCCTGCGGTTGAACGGCTAACACCTGCCCAGCAATGGAATAAAATAGGCGCTTGTAGGTTCCAATTTTCTAAGAAATTAATGAGTTTTGCAATATCACTATCTTGCACATTTACGTAGCCGTTCATCGGCTCTGTAATGTCATTAAATGCTAATTTTAGGTGGTTATCTGATTTTATGGTTGCAGGCGTATTTGGCATCATATCTTTATTGATAAGCGATACTAAATATTTGGCACCTGTGTTTTTGATTGTTTGATCGATTAAATCGAGGTTGCAAACATGTATCATATAATATCGTTCCCCTCAGATACTATTTTAAACGCGCATTAATTTGTTCGAAACGGGCAAGAAATTGTTTTTCTGCTTCTAATACCGAACAAGGTGCGATTTCCATCAATTGATTATGCATAGTCTTACTTAAATTTTTGGATCTGTCAAAAAACTTATCGGCCTCTTCAACAGAAAAACCAGCTAATTGGGTGGCTTCGAAGTAAGCGCAGGTAATATCGGCGGTTTTTATGAGTTTTTTCTCTTGGCGAGTGGGACTTGCGGGTAAACCAAAGCGAATATGAATGACCGCTTCTAGCCGTTCTTCGAATTGTTGATAGTCAAAACCCAGCGCATTTTTAAAGGGGCTGATCATATCGCCAATGACATATTCGGATGCATCATGCAGCAATGCCATCATTTCTAGTTTGGCCGAAAGGTTGGGGGTTAAATCTATACAAATATCGGCCACGATAACCGAATGTTGTGCCACTGAAAAAGCATGGTTGCCCGTAGTTTGGCCGTTCCAACGCGCGACACAGGCAATTCCGCGTGCTATGTCTGAAATTTCGATATCGATTGGCGATGGATCTAACAAATTTAGCCGCCTGCCAGATAGCATGCGTTGCCACGCGCGTTTTTGATTTTGTTTGCTCATTGATTGAAGTTCTTTTTAGCCAAGTTAACGCATTTATCGTGGCAATGGCAGGTAATAAAATGATCGTTTATTAAGCCAACTGCTTGCATGAATGCATATATAATTGTTGGGCCAATAAATTTAAAACCACGTTTTTTTAAGTCTTTTGAAATGGCTTCGCTGAGTTCGGTTTTTGTTGGGTAAGCATCGCCCGCTTTAAGTTTATTATTGAGTGGGTTGCCATTAACCTGCCCCCACCAATAATTTGAAAAGCCAATTTCTTGATGCAAAATGAGATAGGCTTGAGCATTGGTTCTTAGGGCAAAAATTTTGGATCGGTTACGCACAATATCGGCATTTTGCATTTGTGCTTCTAACGCTTCATCTGAAATTGTTGCTAGAATATTGGGGTCAAGATTGTGGAAAGCTTTGCGAAATGCTTCTTCTTTTCTTAAAATAACAATCCATGATAACCCTGCTTGAAAGCCATCTAAAATTAATTTTGCAAATAGAGCATGGTCGTCATATTCGGGTACGCCCCATGCATTATCGTGATAGGCGAGGTAAAGTTCATCGCCTTTAACAGGCCAGTTACACCTTGTTAGCCCGTCATTGACTCTAACTTTATTGTCTAAATGTCGACTGGTTACAGGTTTTTTATCCATTGGGGCATTCTCAATTCTAATATATTGGCATTTTTATCGGTAAACTGGCTCTGGTCATTGATTTTATCCATTCGCATCATAGCAAGTATAGTATAGTCGTTAGATGTTGTTTTATGGGTTGAAACAACCTCGCCGACGGCTTTGTCGTTGAGTATGATTTTATCGGCTTTAGCTAGGTCAGTAGTGAAGTGCAAGGGCAATAGGCGCTTGCGGGCGGTGGATTTATGTCGCATTCTTGAGACAACTTCTTGCCCAATGTAGCAGCCTTTTTTATAGCTGACGCTGCCCAATTTATCATACCATAAATCTTGCGGGAAAAACTCGGATGCTTGATAATCAGCACCAAATTCGGCGATTGCTTCTGATGCTAAATTGGCGTTAAAATTCAACAAGTCTGCTGGATTGCTATTTGTGATATATCGAAATATTCTTTTGGATTGGTCTAATATTCGAGGGTCATTACCGTTGATTAAAGTCTGTTCATTGGCCTTATTATTGATACCAACAAAGTGGCTTTGGCTGACATCTTCAAAATTTACATCTGAGCGTAATTTATACATGTTAAACCGTTTTAGCAGCCAATCTGTAATGCTCTCATGCACCTCTAAAAAATAGCCGTCTTCATAGGGGTATATAAACAGGTCGGCTAGGATTTTACCCTGCGGGGTTAAGATTAAGTTATGAATGATGTTTTGAGACTTAAGCAATGCCATATCGTTGGTGATTTGACCTTGCAAAAACTCTTCGGCATCTGTGCCGTTGCAAAATATTACATTTTTATTTGATAAATGAAATGGTTTTGCTAGGCAATCACCAGTGACCATATTTTTAGCTTTCGATATTGAACTGTGACTATGACATTATTGTTGATCGAGTTCAATATTTTTAACCATAAAATAGTGCCAGCTTCCGTCGCTGCCAATGCCTATTTGAAAACCCGTATATTTGCCCGTTATTTGCATTTGTTTATAGGCGGTAGGGGATGAAATTTTAAGCAAATCGACTATTTCGGTTGGGCAAAGCTTGTTTATATTTTTATTATACTCTGAGTCTTTGAAACTCCGAATATTGTGTTGACGTTTTGATTTAAATAGATTCTCTATTGATTATGATA
>JABSRY010000751.1 GCA_013214985.1 Hyphomicrobiales bacterium | reverse complement strand
TTGTGCCTGATGATTGGCACAGGGTTATTGATGGCTCTGATATTGTGGTTTTTAGTGCTATTGCCGCGGGTGGCGGTGATGGTGATAAAGATACTTTTAGAATGGTTGCCATGCTTGCGTTAATTGCGGCGGTTATATAGAATGACTTTAGAAAATGAAGTGAATGAATTCGGTTTGAATGCCCAAAGGCTTGACCGTGAGGTTGATGTTATTGAGCAAATTATCAATAGTCCGCTTGGGGTTGATTTGGTGGATTTAGAGGGCAAGCCAATAAAATCTATGCGCCAAGCGTTGCAAGTACTTATAGATGGTGGGGGCGGTGCGCCCTTAAATGCGGTAAATATTGGTGATGTGCTGAAAAAGGTCAACAACCTGTCTGATCTACCAGATAAAGTAGTTGCATTGGCTAATTTGGGCGGCATTAAGTCTGAAAGCGGTATATGGACACCTAGTTTTGGTAATGCAGATATTACAGCAGATATACACCAACCAGAATACGTGATAACGGGGAACATATGTACTTTCGCAGCATACATTAACAATATGAATATTACAAATGCAGCATCGTATGCGGTAATTAATGGGCTACCTGCAAATGCGAAATCTTACACATTAATCAATACAGGTCATGCTACTTGTTTTAACGCTGCAACGCATAGTGGATATGTTGATGTTAACAGCAGTAGAATAATTATACGCAATGGTCAAGGAGCTGGTGGGTTGGGTTGGCAAAATGGCAACAACAGAGTTTTAATGATTTCTGGTTCGTATGTCATAGCATAAATTAAAGGATGAAAAAAATGGAAAATATTACAATATTTCCAACAGGTGAATTTAATGCCCTAACTTTTATAAAAGTTATTGATGGGGTAAACCATCGAGGGGTTATTAATCCACTTGATGATTTAACTGATAAACCTGATGAAGTTAAAGAAGCGGTTGCAAAATATCATACGCCAGAAATCAAAGCGGCTTATATAGCGCATTTGGATTCGTTAAAACCTGCGAAATTAACTGATGCTGAAATTATAGCGCAAGGCATTGAATCAATATCCAACATCATCGATGCGGCATATACCACTAAGGGGTGGAAAATATCGGAATATGGGGCTAAGAAAATTGAGGCGGAATATATTATTGATGTTTTAGATGTTGCCGATATTGATGCCGAAAAATGCCGAATATTAAGTGCTGAAGCTTCTGAAAAACAATGTTCGGTTGTTGAGCTTGCCACTGCGGTTATTGGCAAAGTTAAACAATATGAGGCTTTAATTGCGGGTCCTAGGCAAGCTGAACAAGCTTTTAAACTGGCTATTCCATTAGCAACTGATCAAGCTGCAAAAATAGCGGCAAAAGATAAAATCATAGCAGGGTTTAAAAAGGCAATTTCGGGGGAATGATATGTCAAAATTTACTAAGGCGGTTTTAATATGTGATCTGATTCATAATCGGTTTGTTTTAAGGCAGGCGGTTATTTGGGAAGTTGACGAGCTTGGCAGCAATAAATTTATT
>JABSRY010000750.1 GCA_013214985.1 Hyphomicrobiales bacterium | reverse complement strand
CCGAGATCAAGTTACAGATAATTTCCGTATAATATCACATCAAGACTTTCGGGTCTTGGAGTGAGGCGTGTATATATAAAAAATATAATTTCTTTATACATTATCCGTACAACCATTTAATTACAAAAAAAATCCAGTGATCGTTTAAATTGGTATCTATGAACCCTTTTAATATTATGATCTGTTTATAACTTGCTCATCTTGGTCAAAATAATGCATTTTATCCGCAGCTAATGTGGCATATACGCTTTCACCGCGCTCATATTTCACTTGACCAAACAGCCTAACGGTGAATGTGCCAAGAGAATCATTTTCTAAATAAATATTCGTGTCAGAGCCCAATTGTTCAACATAAGTAACCTTACTCAAGTGCTCACCTTTTTCACGGTTAAGCGTTATATTTTCAGGCCGTATGCCGACAGTGGCAACATCTTTCTCATCTAACTTTTGTCCTTCAAAAAAGTTCATTTTTGGCGAACCAATAAAGCCAGCCACAAACACATTTTGAGGTTTATTATATAATTCAATAGGATGGCCTATTTGCTCTACACTGCCATCATGCAACACCACAATTTTATCCGCCAAGGTCATCGCCTCAACTTGGTCATGCGTAACATAAATCATGCTCGAGCTTAAACTATTATGTAAGTTTGCAATTTCAAGCCGTGTATTCACTCTAAGCGCCGCATCTAGGTTAGATAAAGGCTCATCAAACAAAAATATCTTAGGTTCCCGCACAATAGAGCGGCCAATTGCAACCCGTTGGCGCTGCCCACCCGAAAGCTCCGCAGGGCGGCGGTCTAGCAATGGGGTTAGCTCTAGCATACCAGCCGCTTTACTAACCCGTTGCTTAATTTCGGCCTTAGGGGTTTTGGCCTGCTTAAGCCCTAGCCCCATATTGGCTTCCACGGTTAAATGCGGGTATAATGCATAGCTTTGAAACACCATGCTAATGCCCCTATCGGCAGCACTCACATTATTAACCAACTCATCGTCAATATAAACTTCACCAGATGTCGCATCCTCAAGCCCTGCAATAACCCGCAATAAGGTAGATTTACCACAACCAGATGGCCCGACAAATATTACAAATTCTCCGTCCGCAACTTCCAAATTAATGTCTTTTAGTACTTTTACATTCCCAAAGGATTTATGAAGATTTCTTAGTTTTAGAGTACCCATCGGTTCAGCTCCCTTGCTTAATATATACTGTTTTATTACTGCGAATGCTCAAATCTGCTGCTAAACAAATTCTAAGAGATTCCACGGCATTGCTCATATGAGCTGTTAAATCTAGGTCTTTATTAATGGCTTTTTGAACAAAGGCTTGTTCTAATTCACATAATTCTTGGTGGTTTGGTTCATCTTGCATCGTCAAATTTTCATCCGATTTTACAAATTCTCCGTCTTGATTAATTTGCGCATGATGAATTCGAATGTTAGATGTTTTAGTATGGCTATCCACATCGCTAGAGGCATTATCATTATCAGCAATAATGGACACTGAACCTTTG
>JABSRY010000075.1 GCA_013214985.1 Hyphomicrobiales bacterium | reverse complement strand
AGAATTAAAACATATGGATGGCAATGAATATCCAGCTCTTATATTTAGAGTTACAGATGTTGAAAGTAAGTTTTTAGGCATTCAAAGAATCTACCTTACAGCAGATGGAAAAAAGATAAATGAGGATGCAAAATTAACATTAGGCAATGTGATTGGTGGCTCGTTAAAAATGGGCCGATATAAACCCAAAACTATTTTATTGTCTGAAGGCATTGAAGATGGATTATCACTAAACCCCCTTGCCATTAAAAATAAAGACTTAGGCATTTGGTCAGGATTGGGCGCAAACCATTTAATGAAAATTGATATTCCAGATTATGTAGAACGGATTATAATTTGTTCCGATAATGACGAAATTACCAAAGCTGTTATTGAGAAACTTGAAGCGCGTTATAGTGACACTAAAACTGTGGTTACGCATTTGCCACCCAAAAAATATAAAGATTATAATCAGTTTTTGACGGAAAAAAGTGGCTTTCAGATTGAAAGCCACTTTGCAGAAATATTATAAATTAAGTGGTAACGGTTGAAACTTTGATTCAGCTAATCCCACCATGGGCCACTTTGTTCAAATAAACTTTTAGATTTTTTAGGGACGTCGGTATTTCTGCACCAACGCTTTTTTAAGCTTGATCGCATTACAAATACCGATATTATTAACATAATTACACCGATAGAGATTAGGTTTAAGTGACCGTAATCATATCCAAATCCTAAAGGAACTAAAGCCAAAACAAATATAAGTATGCCGTATAAAAATAATCCAGGTCTTGCTCTGCGGTGAGCGCCGCATCCTCTACAAATATTAAATTCTTTAAAAACTTCAGTACCACAATGACCACATAATTCATATGACATAAATACAGTCTCCCTGATCTAATTATTGCTAGTTCAAATCGCGCATTGTAAAATCCATGAACTTTCGATCTTTCTCTAAATCTTTAGCTGTAACAATACAGCTTGAATCATCATCCCGTAAAATACAGTCTTGTTGATTGTAGATTGTTTGGTAAATTATTATACCACAGGCGATCACCAAACACCCCATTAAAACCAGTATTAGTGCCGATTTTTTTGTTTTTAAATATTCCATTATATTTATTTAACCATATACCTTCCTGCTAATCGGGAGGCTCTATCCAAGCGGTCCTGAGTACCGTCCATTGTGTTTCTTTTATTGTTTTGTGATGAGCCGTCGCGGTCTTTGCCATAATGTTTAGCAAGCGCTTTAGCTCCCGTTACAGAACCCGCTACAGAACCCGCTCTCGATATAGAACTCATCACACCTGACAGTGAAAAATTACCTGTCATAGAAACTGCTAAAGTTGGTGTTAAAAAAGCTAAAACAATACAAACAAATATCAACATCATTGCTTGAATGATTTGACTCAAATCGGTAATGCCACCTTCCACACCAATAGCCACAACCATTTTACTTACTACGCCAACAATGATTGAAAAAATCCCTGAAACTATCAGCGGGTAGAGAAGAAAGGTAATGCCAGAGGAAACCCATCTATCAAAAAATCCTTTTGTAGGCGCCCACATAGAACAAAGAATTGCAATCGGTGCGACTACGAGATGGAGGGTAAAAACAATTCTTGATAAAACCATAACAAGAGCACAAATACCACCCAATATTGTCAAAAGAATAGCCATTATGCCAGCCATTATTACACCACCAAAAGAACTCATATTTTCAATAGCGGCATTACCATATTCGGATAATTCATTTGTCATGTTGTCTAATTGTCTTCCTACAGTATCAAATGTTGCGGGTGTTCCTGTTATAGTACCAATTAGAGCACCCGTCGCGCGGTCTACTAAATCAAAAATTGCACTGGCAAGGGCATTAAAATTTTGCCAATCAAAGGCAAATGTGAATACTAAAATTAGTTTCACCATTACATAAAAAATAGTTTCAAAAGGTTGCGGGTTTATCTGTAATATCTGATTTATTAAAAGTATTATAAGTAGTATCGCTGCACCCAATTGAAAAGTTAACCCAAGCCCCGATGCAATAGCACCAAATTGTGTTTCTGCTATACTACCTAATGTGTTTTCTACCATCGTAAGTAGACTTTCAACAAATCCCATTATTCTCTCCCCCTAAGATTTTGATCTCTACAAAGTTTCCTTGTTTTTGAAGATATTCTATTATTACGGGAGCGTTTTGCCCATATGTGATCTGCGGCAAGAAGTATTCCAATGTCGGCATTTTCGTAATCTCTATTGAAAATAAACTTAGCCTCGTCCCAACTTGGGTATTTTGTGTCGCAAGAGCAGATACCCATTTTAATTACAGTTTCATTCGCTAATACCCTGTATATTCTAATTGCCAATGTGTCATATATATAGAATCTAGCATTATCATCTCGCGCCCATTCGGGGATAGTTGGGGACGCTTTACAATGGTCACGCTGCCTATATGTATCAATTTTTTTTAATTCCTCACGGGTTGGCATCACTGCCAAGGCAGCACTCGCGCCAAGCCATGTAATAAGAAGTATCAATAAAAGTTTTTTAATCATTTTTAATTTTCTCCATTTTATATATATTTAGTAATTATTGTCCTGGTAAATACATTTCTACAATTCCGCGAGATTTACCATCTCGACCTACATGAATCACAAGATCGATTGATTTTTCAATATGATCTTTCATTTGTTCAAAATTCATTCCAGTTGTGGTTTCTAAACAAAGTTGTGTCATACGGTCTATGGCGAGTTGCGCGGTATCGGCATGCAAGGTGGTTAATGACCCGCCATGCCCTGTGTTGATAGCCTTAATGAACGTATAAGCTTCAGCACCAATAATTTCACTCAGACATATTCTATCTGGGCGCATTCGCATACAGGCACGTAGGAGTTGATGCGATTGGCGGTTCTTATCATCTTCCAACGAAATCAATGTGACGGTATTGGGTTGGGTTGGTAATAAATCAGGCCCAGATTCAATAGTGATAATCCGTTCGGTATTGCTTACAAGACTTTGAAGATACCTTGCCACAGTTGTTTTACCTGTATTTGTGCCGCCGCTCACAATGGTATTGAGTTTTTGGGAAACACAAAATTCCAAAGCTTTGTCCAACTGGCCGCTATTTGTGAACTCCCGTATTTTATTGTTTCGCGCCAATCGCTCTTTGGCGGCACTTCTCGGTTCACCATATAAAAATGATGGCTTAATTAATTCGGTGTGGATTTTGTGAAATCTAATAGAAATCGAATAGCCTTTACGAATAGCAGGAGGCGCAACAACCAAAGCGCGAATTAACCATTCGTCAAATTCCAAACTGACCGAAATCACAGGATTGTTTTTTGACATGGGTTCATTGGCATTGGTGGTGATTTGAGTAGCCAATTCACGCATGTAATTTTCATCTACCTTAAATTCGGCTAATCGCATGTGAATGTCACCACGATTTTCAAACCAAACTTGACCATCGGCATTAATGTCAATTTCAACCAAATCATCGGTCATTAATGGTTGAAGTCGTTTTAATTCTTGCCTTAAAAATGATGATTTATTAGCCATTGAAGATTACCAAGTCCCGATCAACAATGATCGTTAATTCTTCGCCTTGTGGAATATAAATAGTCGGTGGAATTTTCAAATAATCAGAAATTGCATCCCCCGTTGCCGAACTAAAATCTTTACCGACATCATCTAATGTATCGGAAGTGGTTTTATCACTAACATTGGCCGATACAATATTAGGTATTGCTGTAATGACTGAAATTAAAGCCGCACCGCCAAAGCGTTCCATAAAATGCGTATCCACATGTCCAGCAACACCCGCACGGCCAAGACGATCTGCGCCATAACCTTTTAATGTCACATATCGGCCATCACTCAATTGAATGCGCGTCCAAACAATATTTACACGTTTTTGATTTAAGTCTAGTTGTGACTGATATTCACCAATTACTTTAGAGCCGCTAGGTATTAAAATTCGGCTACCATCCATAGAATGAACATCGGTACTTATAACAGCGCGTAACAAACCTGGCAATGAACTGTCTAAAGCGGTTTCTAATGATGCACGAATAATAGTGCCTTGAACAATGGTTGATTCTGGGGATGCAATTTCTTCTGAAGAAGATGTTTCAACACCATTACCTGCAAAAGTCCTGAATGCTTCTTGTATGGATTCTGAAATTTCAGATGCATCATTAGCGGCATCGGGTTCTTTGCCAGAACCTTTTAAAATGACCATATCGGATTCAATTTGTGCTTTTCTAAATTTAATGGCCGCGCGTTTTCTTTCTTCTATGATTGCGCGGAGTTCGGCTTGTCTTTGTGCCATTAATTGCGCGTCTAATTGAGCTTGAGTATCGTTGGCGGCCTTTCTTGCGGCTGCGCGTTCTAATCTATTTTCAAGTGCAGCTACACGTTTTTTTTCAGCATCTAATAATTTAGTCATTCGTTTTTTTTCGGCAAGTGCCGCCGCCGCCCGTGTTTTTTCAGTCAGTTTCATTTGTTTTTGTAAGGCACTCATTTGCTTGGCAAGCTCTTTCGTACCGTTATTCTCCGCCATATTTTTCATTTGTAGTTTGAGTGCTAAAATTTCAGCTTGTAATTTAGCGTCTTCGGGTGATTGAACAATATGGGTTATTTGAGGGCGGGTGTTCGGTGAGGTGAGATCTCCAAATCCCGTACCATCTTCTTGCCATTCTTCGGGTTGTGCCGATTGAATAATGATTTCTTGTTCGGGTTGAGTTGAAATATAAGCGGCATAGACTAGAAAAACTAATCCCATCACAAAACCCCCTGCTAATAATTTTTTCCACAAAGGCATGTTTTGAGATTGTTTGGTTTGTGCCCCGCGGCGGTTAGCGGCAATATCGTCACGTTCATTCATTATACTAACTCCACGATGCAAACTTCGGTATTTCCAAGTCTAATAGCCCATTGTTTAGATGTGCCTGATACACGTATTATGCCCGTACCCACCCGCGATGAATTTACAGACCGCTCCTGTCCTCTTGTCACTTTGAAAATTGAACCAATAGGAGAATTGGCGCGGAATTGGAAATATGTAAATGTCCCATCGTCCCAAATACGCACGGGTGTTAATTCATTCGTAGCACTAACACCGTAATTGTAATTAGCAGGTTGTTTTTTTACGAGCTGATTACGTGATTTTTTATTTTTGGTTTTGGGATAGCTAAAACGCACTGCGTAATAGGCAGATTTACTGGTGATCACTTCTAAATAGTAGGTGTGCTTGTTCGTATAAACGGTCACATTCGTTCTAGCCGTTCTGGAAAGCGGCTTAATTGAGAATACCCGATGACCAGGCACGGATTGAAATTTGAAGCCGACTGTATCACCTGCTACTAGAGCAATGATTTTTTCACCACGGGCAAATTCAATAGTGGTTGACCTACGGGATGCAACCCGTATTTTAAACACCTGACCATCCACATATCTAGCTATTCTTATGCGCTTATCAAGTTTGTTGGATTTAGGGGTCGATAATGCGTTTGCAACAACGGGTGCCAAACAAACGCTAAATATAAGCAATAATTTAAAAAGTCTCATTGAATTGTACCTTTTTTGTCTGGGGTAATAGAATATTCGCTTACGGTGAAACCAAATGGATTGTTCCATACACTTTCTAAATTACGAATTTCTTCAGGCCTAAATTGATAAGCTAAGATTATGGTAAAGAAACCTTTGGTTCTTTCATTGCCATTTGTAAGCTGTTTTACAATACGCACTTGCGCACGATTTGTGCCAACACGATTTTTGCCAATTAGAGCGATCGAAAGTACATTCACTTCGAGCACAGCGTTAGCGCCGTATTTTTTTGGAGGATAGTAGATACTTTTATCTGACCAAAGTTGTGTTATGCTAGTTTTTGCACGGCCAATCGAACGTGACATAGCGCGAGGTACGCGAATGTCATTGGCTAATTGGTCAAAAGTTTCACGATCTTTAATATAAGCGTAGACATTCGCATGAATGACCGCTTGCTGTTCTGTTATTTTTTTTGTTTCGACCAGAGCGTTAGGAACAGCAAATCCTGTGGACGGGTCAAACGGGATTAACACGGGCGGGGCAACCCTATTAAAAGCAAATCCCATGCCTCCTAAAAGAAGGGCAACGACCGCAATTGCCATCCAAATATATTGCATTAATTCCGCTTTTTTTGAGCGTTGTAAAGCGCCATAAATTAATTCAGTTTCTATTGCGTTAGAAACGTATCTTGGGGTGTTTTCATCTATATTGGTCATGTTATATTATCCTAATTCAAATCGCGCATTGTAAAATCCATGAACTTCCGTTCGCGCGCTATAGTGGCGGCATCTGTAACCCCGCCTAGTCCATCATTAACGGTTTGTACGGCTTCTAACTGCCACATAGCGGCCATTGAAATGCCGAGTTCAGCTAGAATGCGTGAATTAAGATCTAGGCTCTTTTTAAGAGAATCCATTTCAGGGATTTTTGCATTTAAAATCTCAACACGTTCAATAGATTGACCAGCTTGCTTGTAGGAAACTTCGGCAGCCGCAGAGGTTGTTGCCCCTGTGGTAGCTTTTTGCGATAGCGCCTGTGCTTCAGCATTGTCACTATTAGCCATTTCATTAATTTCTGTTTGATTTGTACCGCCTGATTTAAAAGCGGTATTAATGGCATCCTTAAACCCGCTTGTGCCGCTCGTAATTCCTGACCAATCACCCGAATTGCCTTTATTGATAGTATCCATTATTGAATCTTTGAAAGTGGTGTTTAATATTCCGTCCAGTTCACCGCCCATCACAAAGCCAATTAATTCTGATGGGTTGTTGAGTTTTTGCTCTAACTCTACTAATTTTTGATAATGGTCTTTCAAAACATTAATTTGTTCTGTTAATGCGGTTAGATGTTCATTTTGAATGCCTAAATCTTCAGCCATTTTTGCAATTTGTTCTATTTGTCTAAAGATGCTTGCTGCATCGGTTACGGGTACTTGTGCCTGTGCTTTAAAAACGGGGAGGGCAATTAATAAACCCAGTAAAATAATTCTTGTAAATTTTATCATTAAAAAATCTTTCAAAGTTTTTTCATGGTGAAGTCCATGAACTTAAGTTCTTGTTGCCGTGCCTTGAATTGTGCGAGTTGTTCTGCTGTCATTGCTTTTGTTTTGGAAGCTTTAAGGCGAATACGAGCGGCCAATATTTTTGTTATTTCAATTTTTAGATAGCTATTAAGATCCATGGCTTCTTTGGCCGTTTTGGTTTGATTTATTTTTACGATCAACGCCCGTAAGCGCAACATTGCGTCTTTAATCGTCTGATACGAGTTTTCGCCATAATAGATTGACCCTGCATTCAACAAAGAAGCGTTTGCGGCCGCAAGTAGGGTTGGATTAATTGTGCCAGTGGCTTCAATGCCACCAATATTATTTAAATATTGATTGTAATAGGTTGGAATTTTAATAACGTAATTTTGGGTTTCTTTATATGGCGGAACACCACCGTATTTTTGAACAGCGCCTGGTCCCGCATTGTAACCCGCCAATGCATGAATTATGTTTCCATTAAACATTCCAAGCATTTTTGATAAATATCTAGCGCCACCTTTAACTTGTAGATATGGCGAATTGTAATATTCAGGATATATTCCTAGACCTTTTGCCGTACCCGGTATTATTTGGGTTAATCCGTAAGCGGCCTTTGGAGATCTAGCGCCTACTTGAAATCTACTTTCTTGCTTGATAAGGGCTTGTAATAAACAACGCCATTGTACGACTGACAGTCCCGCAGATCGAACACCGCTTAAACCAACCGTATCCTTTGCAACACGAATGATAAGCCGTTCTATATCGAGAGAAGCATCCCCAAACATTTGTACTCCCGCAGGGTTTGGGTCTTCTTTACCATCCCCATAAACTGCGATAGAGGAGGGCACAGTTTTACCATCAACACGCATTGTCCCTGCGTCCATATCAGCACCAATGGTTGATATAGTCGAAAATTTATCGACCAGTATATCAAGGGTTGCAAGTTGCTCTTCGGATATACGGTGTTGTTCAGCACGTTTTTTGGCTTTTTCGACTTGCGTATCTTTATCTTTTTCTTGGTTTAAAAGAACTTGCAAATGGTTTGTCATTTTCCCAAAATCAAGAACAGGAACACCCGCACTTGCAGTCGTCGAATATAATAAAGCGGCGGTTAGGGTTAAATATTTCAGCATTATTTACCCGCTACATATATACCAGAGCCTAAAGGCGCGAATTTACAAAGCCCTGTTGGTTCACCAGAAGACTTGAAACATTTACAAGTTGCTTCTCTGGGAATGGTCGAGCAACCCGTTAAAATTAATATTGAGAATAGGGTCAATAATTTAAAGGTTTTCATAAAGTAATTCATAATGCTTTTCTCCAAAAATTAGGATTGTTTCTATAATCGCGTCCAACAATAGCCTCGCCACCCGCACCACCCCCTAAAACATGCAGTAAGTCACCAAGACCGCTGAAATCACCATTAATGAGCGTTGTTCCCACATCGTCTTTAATGAGCATTCTGCGACCGATTTGTTCTTGCATAACCAATGATATTTCTGTTTCAGT
>JABSRY010000749.1 GCA_013214985.1 Hyphomicrobiales bacterium | reverse complement strand
TTTAAATCAACAGTCAAACCAAAGTGGACTTGTTTTGCGCCGCCCTAGTGGTAGAGTTTTACTCTGCCCTTGACACCGGGGCTTAAATGCTCCTGTTTCATTTTCCACTCACGATTAATGCCTGCTGAAAGCAGGCCAATCTTGTCATTACCAAACTTGTTATTTATTTTATCGATAACGGCCATCAGCTTATCTTGCTTGGGCGTTTCTGCAATATTGAATAGGTTATATTGAGTTTGATCTTTGAATGTTAGTTGATCTAACATAATGCCAGCACGCAAATATTTTTTTGTTGGCCTGAATATTTGCTCTAACATTCTATGCGCCATTTGACTTAAAAATATGGTGCTATCTGTTCCATTGTCAAAATTATATCTGCAAGAATAGTTATTTCCGTTTTTTCCATATCCTTCAGTGGCCTGAATGAATATGGTCATATTTTTAGCAACCAGATGGTTTTTTCTTAATTTGGTTGCAGCATGGCCGCAATATTTGGCGAGTGCTTCACCAATTTCAGATTGATTATATAATTTCTTACCAAACATTCTACTTACAATAATGGTTTTTGGGGTAGGGGCGGTTTCAAAATCAATACAAGGCTCGCCTCTAAGCTCCCTGACGGTGCGCTCCAACCCAACATTATAAAGTTTACGTACCCAACGGTCGGAGGCTTCACTCAATTGCTTTGCGGTATATATCCCGTGAATATTTAGCTTTTTGGATAATTGTCGGCCAATGCCCCAAATATCCGCAATATCAAAGTTTGAAAGAATATAGTCCGTATATTCTTTAGGGCATAATTCACAAACGCCTGAAGGTTTGTTTTTGCCAATTTTATTGGCAACTTTAGCGAGTGTCTTTGTGGGTGCAATGCCAATAGAGACGGGCATTTTAACCCAATCTAAGATTGATTTTCTTATTTGACAGGCGAGGGCGTATCGATCAGATAGCCCATTCATGTCTAACCAGGCTTCATCAATTGAATAGACTTCGATATTGGTCGTATATTCTGCCAATATAGCCATAATGCGCTCGGAAATGGAATGGTACAGCGCGTAATTACTGCTAAACACAGTTATGTTTTTGAGCCTTACCAACTCTTTGATTTCGAAATATGCCGCACCGCGCTTAATACCATGCTTTTTTGCTTCACTTGTTAAAGCAATTACGCAGCCATCATTATTAGATAGGACAACGATCGGGACATTGATTAAGTCGGGCCTGAATATACGTTCACAACTCGCGTAAAAACTATTGCAATCAACTATGGCAAACATTTTCGATGTTCCACAACATGAGAAATGACAACACCAAATATTTTTAACTCATCACCATCATTAAACCTGATCGGTTCATATTGTGGGTTATCGGCCATGAGATAAAGCTCATGGTTTTTTCTAATAAATCGCTTACATGTAAAGTCATTATTGATAGTCGCTACCACTATGTCATTATGCCGTGGGGTTTCTTTACAATCGACTAACAATAGAGAATTGTTAGCAATAGTTTTTTCCATACTATCCCCGTTTATTCT
>JABSRY010000748.1 GCA_013214985.1 Hyphomicrobiales bacterium | reverse complement strand
TTAAACAATGGCGGGCTAAATAAATCCCGCGCCGTGGCGGTACCGGTTTTTAGTTTCAAATCCGTTCTCCCGCCCGCCTTGTAAAAACCATCTTGCAATGCCTCAACCGCAAATTTATCATTATCAAATGCATCTATTTGGTTAGTTTTGGCTAACGTAAAGGTAAATGTACCAATGCCTGCAAATAAATCGACAATATTACCATCAACATTGCCTAAAAACTGTTTTACACATTTGCTCATTTCAAGTTCAGCCGCTTTAACTGCTTGCATAAACCCACCCGCAACAGGTGATACAGCAACGTCACTAAAATCTTCACTAACCTCTATGCGCTGCAAAATCAACTCACCATTTATAAGTATCCGCGCTAGGTTAAGCTTTGTAGCTTGCTCATTAATATAGGTTATTTCATCATAGCCATGGTCATATTTTACATTTTCAAGACCAATCTCTAGCTTGCCATTATAATCGGTAATACTTATATAACTAACGGCTTTGCGGCTCATTATCGGCTTAATAAAATCTGCCAATTTGGGCAATATATTCAAAATTGCTTTGGTAATAATCGGGCATTCTTCAAGCGGTATAATATCATGACTTTGCGCTTTATGATAACCAATCATAACCGATTTTTTGGTGCGTTTAGCAGCAAACTTCACCCGTCGCCTTAAATTTATATCGCCTTTTGAAATATCAAATTTAATATAATTATCAATTTTTTTGTCAATATCATGCTGTTCTAACGCATATTCTAAACTCGATTTTTTCCAATCATCATATAAATCTGTCGCCATATGCTGAGAGTTACAAGAGCCACATTTAGTAAAATGCTTACATATGGGTTTAATTCGGCTAGCAGAAGGTTCAATAATTTTATCGATACCATAAGCGCCGTTAATGTCGCTAACTTCAACCGTTTCACCTGGCAATGTAAATGGAATATACACTTGTTTTGCATCTATATCAGCAATGCCATGGCCTTTATGGCCAAGCTGTTTAATCTTAACTTGCATAGGTTTAACCTGATCTTTTGTGGGGCAGAAATCTTAAGCTTTTAATGCCATATTTACTGTGTCTACAATGCCTTGTGCATTAAGGCCAGCTTTATCATACATTATATTGGGTGCATTATGGTCAATAAAATTGTCAGGCAAATATAGCGGGCGGAATTTTAGCCAATTGCTCAACAAGTCATGTCTTGCCAAATGGTCAAGTACCATGCTGGCAAATCCGCCAATCGCGCCTTCTTCAATCGATATCAGCAATTTATGGCTTCCCGCCAATTGCTCAATTAAATTTGTGTCCAATGGCTTGGCAAATCTAGCATCCGCTACAGTCACCGAATAACCCTGCGCTTCTAACATTTCAGCGGCTTTTAAACTTTCTTGCAATCGCGTGCCATAACTTAATATTGCAATATCGCCAGAATCATTATCAGCTTGTTTAACAATCTTACCCTTACCAATTTCAAGCGGCACACCTACATCAGGCAAATCAACACCCACACCTTCACCACGCGGATATCTAAATGCGCATGG
>JABSRY010000747.1 GCA_013214985.1 Hyphomicrobiales bacterium | reverse complement strand
GTCTAATGGCTGCTTCGTTACATCCCACACATCAACAAATATATTTCCCATATCACCCTCCCGAAACAGGCGGCAAAATCGTAATCAATTGCCCATCTAACAGCATTTCATCTTCCGCCAATATGCGCTCCTCGGTTGCAAAGCGCGAGCTATCAATCAACGCCTCAATGTCAAATTCGGCACTCTGTTTTGCAACAGCCAAATATAACGGCTTGCGTATGTCAGTAACAGCCGCTTGTTCCGCCAATAGTATCTCAATCTTGCGTCCAAATCGTCTAAACGCACCAAATGTCTGAATTGTTATCTGCATAATCTCTCACTAAAATATCCAATTATTTTCTATCATAGGGTATATATTTACTAAATTACCTTGCGCATTAACATGCTGTTTTTCATCAAATACTGCCCAGCAATTTGCTTTAAGCATAGGCTTAATTTTAAAGCTCTCCTGCCCGGTTAATACATCAACCGACAATTTACCATTTTGTAATTTTGCAAAAGCCTTATAAAATATTTTAAAATCATGCGGTTTTACAACCTCACGCGCTAAATGTGCCTTTTCAGCTTGTTCAATTTCTAAATCATTCAATAAATTCAATAATACAGATACAAAAAACCGCACACCAACATTAGCAGATATCGGGTTGCCAGGCAGTCCAAAATAAAACACGCCATTAGGCTTGTCTTTAGTGGGTGCAAATTTAGCAAATAATATCGGCTTACCAGGCCTAACTTTACACTTATGAAATATAATCTCAGCGCCCAAATTTCGCAAACTTTGGGGTATAAAATCATGCCGCCCCATCGAAACAGCACCAGTCGAAATTATAATATCCGTCTTTTCTAGCAGGTCTTTTAAACAACTTTCAAAATCTTCAATTTCATCTGCAATTGTGCCCGCATATTTGGCATTAATGCCCATTTCAGTAAATAAAGCCATTAAATTTGGCCCATTACTGTTACGAATTTGCCCCGATTTTAATGCCAAACTAGCGTCATCAATAATCTCCCTGCCCGTGCTCATAATCGCAATTTCAGGCTTAGAATAACACGCAATTTTGTCAATCCCAACCGATGCTAAAGCAGCGATATGTGCCGAACTTATCTGCTCGCCTCGCTCAACAATTACATCATCAGGCTTAAAATCTTCCCCAGCTTTTCGCACATTCTGGCCAATAACAATCGCACTAAAATCAACCTTAAGCTCAACTTCCATCGGCCGCCCAGCGTCGTCAGCTTGCACAATTTCAACATCTTCAATTTTTATAACCGTGTCAAAACCATGCGGTATTGCCGCCCCAGTCATAATTTCCCATAGGGCGATATTATTCGCCGTCCCGTCCGTTACAACGTCACCCGCAAAACCAGAACCAATGACAGGCAAATGCCCCATATCAGCTTCCAAATTTGCAAATTTAACAGCAAACCCATCCATAGCACTATTGTCATAAGGAGGAACGTTAATCGCTGCTTTGAAATCTTCAGCAAGTATTCTGCCTGTTGCAGCTACAAGATCTACAGTTTCCTGTTCCTTGATACTGGGT
>JABSRY010000746.1 GCA_013214985.1 Hyphomicrobiales bacterium | reverse complement strand
ATTTCTTCATTGGTAGGTCTTGCGCCACACCCAAAGCAAAGCGGTAAAAGAGATGGATATCGTTCTGTGTCTGGTGGCCGCGCTCAGGTGAAAAAGATTCTATTTATGGTGGCGATAGTTGCCGTTAGAAGAAACAGCAAAATAAAAGAGTTTTATGATAGGCTCATTCTGAATGGTAAAAAGAAATTGGTCGCGCTGACCGCTGCTATGCGTAAAATTATTACTATCCTTAATGCACAAATTAGAGATTATTATAAAATAAAACAAATGAGTTGATCTAAATACAAATACTGTACCAGAAAAAGGGTTCTCTGAAAGTTCATTATTTACCAATGCCGCAAGCCCGTTATGACCTTTGCGAAAGTCAACAGGATTGGTCGCCACAAGAATACGAACACTATTGGAAGGCAGGATCATGGTGCTACCTTTAAGGCAAATACTAAATTAGCAATCCGATCAATATTGGTATCTAGATCAAGACGCAAAATAACGCCGCCCGTTTCCAGTTCAATATGTTCTAAAGGTTTGACCTTCTTCAGTGGCAAAATTGTCGTTTCATCCAAAATAATATTGGCAAATGTGGGAACCTCAGGCGCTGAGCTTACCAGAGATGGATCATGTAATTTACCGCGTTTTGCTAAACTGCGCCATGTGGACAAGCGGTTAGGTGCTATCCCATGACGTTCAGCGACTTCCCGTACCGTAACACCAACACCCAAACTTTCCGCAACAAGCTGACATTTTACCTCATCTGGCCAACGTCGACGACCTGTCGGACCTGACAAAACCTCAACTCGACTAACAGAGTCCAAATAAAGCTCACTTTGTACGACCATAAAAACCTCCATAACAATATATTAGGAATACAATATAACAGCCATCGGAATCATCTAAAAGGTGGGGGCGGAAAACCGCTTACTTGTCTTCTGACCACGTTCAAACACTTCGGCTGCACCTTCAAGCAGTGAGCGTTTCCACTGATGAATTTGAGTGGGGTGAACACCAAAACGACTGGCCAGTTCTGTGACCGTTTGTTCGCCTTTTATGGCTTCTAATGCAACACGGGCTTTAAAGGCTGGATTATGGTTCTTACGTTTAGACATTTTAGATTTCCTCGTCTGGTTATAGACCAGTCAAGCAAAAATTGTAGCTTAAGTCACTGTCTCATTATTGGGGACTACCTCAAAAAATCCATGGGTATATATTTGGGCCGATGGTATTTATAGCGGCCTACGGGGTGAGGAAGGGAAACTGTGTGCCCTTGTTATTATTGGTGTAAATGCTCATGGCGAGAAACATTTTTTAGCGATTGAGGACGGCATACGTGAGTCGACCCAAAGTTGGAGAGAGGTTCTGCTCATGCTCAAAAGCCGAGGCATGAATGCCCCTAAGTTAGCCATTGGTGACGGTGCGATGGGTTTTTGGTCGGCATTAGAAGAAATATTCCCGCAGACCCGTCAACAAAGATGTTGGATGCACAAGAGCATGTGAGGTGGTCCCCAAATCTGCGACAGATTTAGTATTGATTTAAGCTACACTTTTCACTGACCAGTCATTGGGTT
>JABSRY010000745.1 GCA_013214985.1 Hyphomicrobiales bacterium | reverse complement strand
CTGGGTGTTTGAGGACTTTACCCAATTTAAACTAGCAGAAAATTAACTTAATGCTAGACAATCATCATAGGAGAAATGGAACATTAATGCAAATGATTCTTAGTAGCTTGTACTTATTCTAATTTTGAAGTGATTTTATTCAATTAAATCAATGGTGTTACTTATTGTAATGGTTCTAATACCGTGGATATGTTTCAGTTGGATAGAAACGAGTTAGCATTATGGGTTTGATTACGATTTGCTTTACTGAAGGATATCATATTTATTGATTGAAAAAACATAGGCTGTAATTTATTTTCTGGCGCATGATTGGCGATCGGGGTTTCCGAGAGTTGTGAGCCCCCGCAACCATTTGATCCTTACTTGTACTCAAGTAAGTGCCAGTAAGGCTTTGAGGCTGATTTACAAACTCTTGCAACTGCGCTAATTCCGAAACACTCTTCCTATCAAGCATCTCTTTGGGTTTAATATTAATCCCACCATCATTGTTAGCTGATATTTGCAGTATGCCTGCAAGATCACCATATAGGTCAATGACGAGGGCGTTTTTGTCTTCATTAGGTGTTAAAACAATCTTATCAATCAATTCGCGCAACAATGTGGCAGATTCATCTCTGTGATCTGGATCGTTTAAAGAAGTGATCAAATTATTGATTGAGCTTGCGTAACGTTCAGACATTCTTGGATGAATGTAAACTGGTGCTTCTTCGCTATTATCGAGTTTCTGAATTAATTGTTCTTTTTGAAATTGTAGCCCATTAATCTCATCTTTAATGAGTGTTGGGTCAATGCCGCCTTTAATGGCCTCAATTAATTTTGAAATATCAACTTTTACTTTATTAAGCTGTTTTTGATTGCGTATCAGTTCTGCATTATTATTGTGACGGATATCATTTATATGAGTTGTATATTCCTTACAGAATATATTTGTTAGTTCTGGATCCATTAAACGAGTTTTGAGTGCATCTATAACGCTATTTTCTAGTTTGCTTTGCATGATGGTTATACGGTTTTTACATGTGCCTTTATTGCGGGCTGTCGAACAACCGTAACGTTCTGTGCTAACCATTGACATGCCACCGCCACAACAGCCACATTTAAGCAAAAATGAAAATAGCTTTCTCGGTCTTGGCTTTTGATTGTAACTGACCTTACGATCTAATTTAAACTGATAGGCTTTTACTGCATCCCACATATCTTGGTCAATGGTGCGAAGATCAGGCACGTCAGTAATGATCCATTCACTCTCGGGGTTTAATCTGGATTCGCGTTTGCCCGTATCTGGGTTTTTTAAATAGCGTAAACGGTTCCAAATTTGGCGGCCAATATATAGTTCATTGTTTAAAATGCCAGTACCACGCCTGCGATTTCCATTAATGGTGCTTTGCGTCCAGCCTTTACCAGTTGGGCCTTTTATAGCTTCATCATTAAGTTTATGTGCAATCTTCTTGGGTGACTTGCCTTTGGCAAAGTCAACAAAAATGCGTTTTACAATGCGAATTTGCTCTTCGTTAATTTTACGATCGCCTTTTATGGGTTCGCCATTGGCATCATACTTGCGTACAACATCAT
>JABSRY010000744.1 GCA_013214985.1 Hyphomicrobiales bacterium | reverse complement strand
AATTTACTTACCTGGCATATTGTTAGCATTTACCGCATTTACTTTAGGCATATTTAGCCCTGGTCCCAATATTTTGGCAGTGATTGGCACTTCAATGAGTGTCGGCAGAAAATCGGGCATTGCGCTAGCCATGGGGGTTGCTACTGGGTCTTTTTCATGGGCAATATTGACCGCCGTTGGCTTGTCTGCATTGTTGGCAACTTATGCATCGATACTCATCTTTATAAAAATCGCGGGCGGGGCATATCTGATTTATTTAGGTTATAAATCTATCCGCTCGGCTTTGTTTAAATACGACTTGGAAGCCTCACCGCTTGGGGGTGGGCAGCGTACCAAATTTGGGTATTATATGCGCGGATATATTATTCAAATGACCAACCCAAAAGCTGCGCTTACGTGGGTGGCTATTATATCATTAGGGCTTAAACCTGATGCGCCATTATGGGTGGCAATCACCATTGTTATTGGTACTGCTACCATGTCCGTTATTATGCATTACATTTACGCGGTACTGTTTTCGACACGTTATATGGTTTCGGCTTATTCTAGATCTCGTCGGTGGATTCAGGGTGTATTGGGCATGTTTTTTAGCGTTGCTGGGCTGAAATTGCTATTGAGTGAAACTTGATTAGCGGTGTTGGTCAATTAGAATGGGGTTGCCATCTGGGTCTAGCAAGGTAATGCTTGCGGGGCCTGTTGTGCCTGCCTCAGTTTTGGTGATCAGTTCTAATCCGCGCTCTTGCAATATTTTTTCAATGGTGCGGACATCATCAAAATCGGCCAATTCATTGCATTGGGCATCCCAACCTGGGTTAAAAGTTAGGGCATTTTTATCGAACATGCCTTGGAACAAACCAATTACGTTATCGCCATTGCGCATGATTAAATAGTTATGTTCTTCACTGCCACCTGCTATTTCAAAATCTAATTTTTGATAGAATTCTTTAGATTTTTGTAGATTTTTAACGGTTAAGCTTACTGAAAATACGCCTAATTTCATTTACTCTCTCCCTATTTGTTTTAATAGTTTAGCGTATGTTTTGGGATAATGTAAAATAATTACTGTCTTGCGACTTATTTTTTGAAGTCAAGTTTGTTCACTTGATATTTTGTAACCAATGCCCAGTTTGATATAACATGGTAACAAACTGCATAAAATTATAGGGATCAATAATGAAGGCGATAATATATGAAAAATATGGTGCGCCAGATGTGCTTCGGTTGAGTGACGTTGCTAAACCAATGCCGCTGGATAATGAGGTTTTGATAAAAGTTCATGCTGCTGAAGTTACAAAAGCAGATTGTGAATTACGGAGTTTTAGCTTTCCTGTTAAGTGGTTTTGGTTGCCTTTACGGATCGTCATGGGGGTAACGAAGCCCAAAAGGCTTGTCGTACCCCCCCATCCCCCCCTCCTTCGTTCCCCAAACCGACCACTCATGAGGTTATCTTTTGTATGTCACAGGTATATGGTGTGTAACAGAGTGTATGTAGTATTACGGTATATATGGCAAAACAAAAAAAAGGGTGGGGGGTAAAAGTGCCCCAAAAGCGCATCCTGGAAAAAAAGGATTTTTTC
>JABSRY010000743.1 GCA_013214985.1 Hyphomicrobiales bacterium | reverse complement strand
ACAAAGCCAAATTAAACAATTACTGCCGTGGAACTATATTGCAACCTCAAATTCCGTGTGATTGGTGAAGCGCTTACGTTAATGAACTTAGGGCAGTAAGCTATCTTGCTGCACGGATTTTTGAAGGCATTATATTAGCTACTACGGGCTTAATATGGTTAGTATTGGTACCGTTAAGCCAAGAATTTATAGACGCTGGAATGCCCCAAAACTCATATTTTCAAACCTTAGGCGATGTTTTAGTTTCTTTGAATACAGCGGGCTTTACACTAGGTGCATATATTGTATTTGGGTTCACGGCTATCCTCTTAAATGATATATTATTTCGTTATAAACTCGTCCCAAAGTTTATTTCCATTTGGGGCTTTATTGGTGGCGCCTTGATTTTGATTCTGGGCATTTTGAAAAATTTTGGCATGGCAACAACACCTATCGAAATTGCATTTACTGTACCTATCGCATTAAACGAAATGGTGTTGGCAGTCTGGCTGATTGTAAAGGGCTTTAAGACAGAGAGTTTACAGTAATTAGAGAATTTAAAGTCTAATAGAGATATTTTGAGAACTGCGCCGTAGATATGTTGAGAGCTATGGAACGATCCTTGTTTACTTAACTTTACAGGTGAACGTATTTTATGAAAAAGATGATAAAGGAGACTAATCTAGTTTCCTCTATCTTATGGTATGTAAAATTATTTCAAGCCCATGCAATTTGCATAATAGCTAACGGTTGCGGGCCAATCGGCAAACACACCTTCAACGCCCACATCTTTAGCCAAAACGTCCAACAACTCATACATTTGACCATCTCCTTTAATGACTTCAGTCATTGATTGGTAATACCATCCGCCACCAGTTTTTAATGGGCCAGAACGCTCTAACGTCCAGGTGATTAATTTAAGACCAGCAGCTTTTGCGGATTTTGCATAAGCAGATGGTACCATTTTTCCATCTTCTAAAGTTACTAAGAAAAATAACGGAGGCGCAATGTAATTAACGCCTTTGTCTGCCAATTCCTGCATCGATGGTTTAAAGGTTTCTGGGTTGTTATAATCAAAATCTTTGCGATTATAACTATTATCTAAATAAACCGCTTGCTTGCCAAATTCGGGCTCATTCTCAATCCAATATAAGATGTCGTCTAAGTTGAATGATTGTGCAAAAACATCTTTGGCAGGAATGTTTGCAGCCTTATATTCATTGATCATTTTTTGAGCATAATCTGCTTGCGAGAAACCATTATACGGCATTTTAACCGCAGTAGATTTAAGTTCAGGCGTGAATTTTGCACCTAAAGATTTAATCAACTGAATGGATTCTGCATGCGTCATTAAATCCCCACCATTTGCCGCATAAAGATCGGTTCGCCAACCTGCAGTGCCATTCATATATTCGGCAACCGTTGTGCCAGCTTTATTAGCGGCATCCATTTTGCCTGAAAGCGATTTAAACTCAGCCAACGTAATATCAGATGTGCGGCATTCAGCTACAGCTTCTTTATCGGCTGATGCGGCGCTGAACGGTGTTTTGCAGGTGCTTGCTAAATCACTGGTTAAAATATTGGTGGTCGTGTGTAAATCATTTTGG
>JABSRY010000742.1 GCA_013214985.1 Hyphomicrobiales bacterium | reverse complement strand
CCCTTGCAGACATCAACCAAGAAGGCGCAAATATGCTAGCCCTTCAAACACGTCAACAGCTTTCAACAACTGCATTGTCAATGGCTTCTCAAGCAGATCAATCAGTATTGAGCTTATTCTAATAGCATTATCTTGTTCGGCGGCGAAGGTTTTCTTCGCCATTTTTTTATTTAAAATCGATATATACGAGGCATATCATGGCATTAAAAGTAGAACTAAAACCCAACGAAAAAATCATTTTAGGTAATAGCGTCATTACAAATGGCCCCAACCGAGCAAAATTCTACATTAATGGCACTGCCGTAATCCTACGTGAAAAAGATATTTTAACCGCAGAAAGCGCAGATACACCATGCAAACGTATCTATTTTTTAATCCAAATGTTCTATCTAAGCGAAGAAGAAAATCACGACCACGACGAATATTTTACACAAGTTAATACAATTCTTAAGGCAGCACCCTCAACTTTAATATTTTTCGATGCAATAAATTACCAGATGTTAACCAATAACTATTATAAAGCATTAAGAGAAGCAAAAAAACTCATCGATTATGAGAAGGAATTATTGGACAATGTATAATGCTCAACAAGCTTACGCAAATGCTGCAAAAACAACCGAATCGCCTCGTGGGCGTGAAGGTCAATTGTTAATTAAAGCCGCAAATAAATTGTCTAAAATTCGTGATAATTTCGAAACCACATCACGCGAAGAAATGAACGAAGCCCTAACTTACAATCGCAAGCTATGGACTATTTTTTCAACCTCAGTATCCACTGCCGAAAACCCGCTGCCTCTACCTATTAAAAATAATATTGCGTCACTAGCCGTGTTTATTTTCAAACATCAATTAGGCTTCATGGCCAAACCAGATCCTGCAAAGTTAGACTCTCTAATCAATATTAATAGAGATATAGCAAGTGGTCTATTTTCAACACCCAATACCACGCCATAAAATAATTCGTATCTAAATAAAAAAGGCTGAGTTAAAACTCAGCCTTTTTTATTTAAAATGTAACATCATCCATTATATAAAGTTAATCAGATGAACCTGAGACAATATAGCTGTCGTTTTGTAAGACATTTCCAACTGAGTTTTATACGATAATAATTTGGCACTAACCTCATAAATATTTGCATCTTCAACATCAGATAATATATTTTCACTCATATTCACACGGCTACTATTTCTAGTTTTTAAATTTTCTAAATGTTTTTCTTTATAGCCCAATTCGGTCGATAATTCTAAAATGCTAGTTTTGTCATTCGTGTCCGATAATCCAGATGTCACAAGCGTTTTAAGGGCTCCATAATGGGCGTTAGATTCGGCACTATTAGGGTCAAAACTTTCAGCAACCATAACAGACATATATTTCATAAAGTCGCGCATAGGCTCTTCATCTGCCCGCGTACCCACTTTTAGCACACTATTCTTAGATGCATATATTTTGTAGCTATCTCTTTCACCACCAGGCGTTTTATCACCTTTATACCATGCCAATGTATCTGTATCAGTCGCCGCTTTCATAGCAGTCGCAGTGTCAAACGGTGGGCCATCCACCCGCATTTGTGGTTCATCAAAAAAACC
>JABSRY010000741.1 GCA_013214985.1 Hyphomicrobiales bacterium | reverse complement strand
TGCGGCTACATATTCTTCGCCGCCTGCATCTTTGATGATTGTTTCATAATCATCCATTAAGCGTTGGGTAAATTTTGTTTCGGTCTCGCCTTCTTTTGCATCGGCATAATAATGTGGTTTAGGCGCCCGAAGAATGCCCTCGATCGGCAAATCAAATGCGGTATGAAATGAGGCTATGCCTGTTAAGCTTGCAGATGCAACCGTTGTGCCATGATAGGCATTTTCGCGCGCTATCATTTTCTTTTTATTGGGTTTACCGAGCAGGTTATTATAATGGCGGATTAGTTTAAACGCCGTGTCGTTACAATCGGAACCTGATGAGCCAAAATGCACCCGTGAGAAAACACCTTTAGTGAGTTCCATCAGCTTTTCGGCTAATTTAATTTGTGGGGTGTTTGAAGTGCTTACAAATGTTTGTGAATAACCAATATTGGTAGCGGCATCTAACATTGCTTGGCCAATTTCGCGGCGGCCATAGCCAATATTTACGCACCATAAGCCTGCCATGCCATCTAAAAACGTGCCGTCATTATGGCTGTCTATATGAACGCCTTTACCACCCGTAAAAATAGTTGTACCATTATTAAGGACATCTGAAATAGAAGATGCAGGATGAAATATAGTTTTTTTATTGGTTTCTACAAGTTCTGCAAAATTATCTTCTGTGTATATAGAATTATCTTCTGACATAACAAGCCCTCTTAATTGCTAGATTTGACATAAAAAAATTGTTACTACTAATTTGCTTATTCCCAAATACGGGTATTATAGAGTATTACAAGGCAATAAGCATATTCCTATAGTTTCATTATGACATAATATAACGCAATTAGTTTTTGAAGTTATATCAAAATAAAGTGAGAGATGCGTGTTTTTTGGATTATTGGCAGAAGATTCTACTGCGAATGTTTGCGAAATAAACAAACTGCAAAATTAAAATTAACAAATGGTCGGTTTAAGAGCTAATAATTTTTTTAAAATGGACTTTTAGAAATATTATTCTGTCAAAATAGCATAAACTGAATTTAACAGATATTACAATTACTAACGAAGTGAAAAAACTATGGTGGACGTAAAAAATCAGCAGATACAGGTGTTCGATTGGTTAGATAAGATGCAGAATACCATGTTTACTAAAACCGTGGATTGGTGTGACATTAATACAGGTAGTGCGAACTTGGATGGTTTGCTTGATTTTAGTAAAAAATTGCAGGGTGAATTTTTATGTTTAGGTAATATAGAACTGATTGATTTACCCGATAGGGTGGTTATTGATGATGATGGCAGCGAGGCTACTTATAAATCTGCACCAATAATTCGATTTAATAAGCCGCAAAAAGGCAAGCCTTCTATATTGTTAGTTGCGCATTATGATACGGTTTATGCAAAAGATCATGCGTTTCAAAAATGTAAAATGATGCCAGATGGCACGTTGAATGGCCCAGGGGTTGCTGACCTTAAGGGCGGCATGGTGGTGATGCTTTATGCATTACAAGCCTTAAAAATGAGTGGGTTGATGGCGCAAGTTGGCATTGAAGTGTTGCTAAACCCAGATGAAGAAATTGGCTCGCCAGTTTCTGGCGCTTACTTAAT
>JABSRY010000740.1 GCA_013214985.1 Hyphomicrobiales bacterium | reverse complement strand
GTGGGGTAGATTTTACGTTAACTCAAACAGGGCTTACTGACCAAGAAATTACCTTTAACCGCACTAATGGTTGGGTATCCACCCTTGGACGACTTGACGCGATATTAAAAGAAATTTAATTTAAAACCAAAGAAGGATAAGGAAATGGACGAATTTGCAATTATATATGTTGGCAGTGGCACACCCGATAAAATGCCTAAAACAAAAGAAGAAGGCATGGCACACCGTCAAAAATGGATGGATTGGGTCGCTAGTTTAGGTGACGCCGTGGTTAACCCAGGCCAACCTATGATGGAACATAAATTAGTTTCGGCAAACGCCGTGGATGAAGTGAATGACAATAGCAAATTCACAGGTTATGCGATTATTAAAGCCGAAAATATAGATGCAGCAGTAGAAATCGCTAGAGGTGACCCATTTTTAGATATGGGCGGCAATATTCAAGTTGCAAAATTAATGAAAATGCCGGGTTAATCATTGTTCAAAATGGGATTGCTCCATTCCACCGCGTAATGGAGCAATCCCAATGCCTACATAAAATTATTTTATTTTCCAATATCCGTAAAGTTGGACGATGCCCCACGCTAATTCCGCAGGTAAAAATAAATAAGTAAGCTCAGATGTTAGATAGACGAGTGGGTAGAAAACAAACCAAAACGAAAATCCAAATCGAGCAACAGCATCATATAACCCATAAATTCGATCTGGGTTTAAAATCCGCAAGACAGACCAAACCGTTACAATAGTCGCCATTAGGCTTATCCAGGGCAGGGTATCTGCTGTTAAAACCATGGTTGTACGCTCAAGCCCAAAAAAATCACCAATTGGCTTAAAAGCCTCTATCAGCGCAACGGTAAATGTTGGGAACATAAATGGCGCGGTAATGAAAAGGTCATAAAACCCGCTACCGCGTACAATATTTTTATATTTCATCGCTCTTCTTTCTATATTTGATCAGAATGCAAATATAGAATGTAGAATTATTAGCGCATTATCATATGATAAGATTTATTACGGTTTTAATTGAAATTTAATTCTGCTTAAGCTTTCGGCAGTGAGACCCAGATAAGAAGCGATGTGATAATTGGGAATGTTTTTAACCATTTCAGGGGTATAATCGTGGCAAAATTTTATATATTTTTCTTTCCCAGTTAAATGATTGAAATTTATATATCTGTCCGAAATACAAATATAATTACTTTCTGCAAAATGCCGACCAACTTTTTCCCAACCGTCTATATTTATATACGCATCTTTATAGTCTTTAGCGTTTAGTTTAAAGGCAACACCATCCTCTATGGCGGCAATATATTGCGTAGTTTTATTATGGCCAATAATATCCCCAAAAGATGATATAAAATCGTCAGAGCCAGAAAAATAGGTGTTAATTTCGTTATCGTTATGCATATGATAAACGCGCAAAATGCCTTGTTTTATAAAATATATAAACCTATTTTGATCAATATTTTCATTATTCGGGTCTTCCAAAATATTGCCTTTAGAAAACCGAATTGGCCTTAATTTGGATATAATAAAATCTTGATCATTTGTTGATATTTCAAATTGTTTTAAAAAAGATTTTATCATATTGTATCG
>JABSRY010000074.1 GCA_013214985.1 Hyphomicrobiales bacterium | reverse complement strand
AAAACCTTATTCTTGATGTATCTACTATTCCCGCCAATATTAGCGATGACGTTAAGCAACGGGCTTGTAAATTGGCTAGCGATATTATTAGCGGCCTAGATTATATTGGTGTTATGGGCGTTGAATTATTTGTATCCAACAAACCTGATGCCCCCCTAATTGTTAACGAAATTGCACCAAGAGTGCATAATAGCGGTCATTGGACACAAGATGCCTGCATTACCTCGCAATTTGAGCAACATATACGCGCCATCACTAACTTGCCATTGGGTGATACGCTAAGGCATAGTGATGTGATTATGAAAAATCTAATTGGGGCAGATGTATATCAAATCAACAAATATGCCAGCCAACCAAATGCCAAAATACATTTATATGGCAAGTCAATTGTTAAAGAAGGCCGTAAAATGGCGCATGTTAATTTACTTTACCCATTAGGGAAATTAAGGGCATAAAATACCCAAAACAACCTATTTTGACCGATTTAGGCAATATCTATTAACATTTCCTTTGATATTCGATTTTTTTTAATTGTAAAGCTAGACAAAGGCTCAAATATTTGATAGATCGTGGACAACAATTTGCTGTTCTAACTACAGCGCTGGATTTTTTGCCTATTAATTGGCTAATATGAAACAGGATAAAACATAGTGCAAGTACTCGTTCGTGATAATAATGTAGATCAAGCTCTACGTGCCCTAAAAAAGAAAATGCAACGTGAAGGTATCTTCCGTGAAATGAAACTTCGTGGCCATTTTGAAAAGCCATCAGAAAAGAAAGCACGCGAAAAAGCAGAAGCTATTCGTCGCACACGTAAACTAGCGCGTAAAAAAGCACAACGCGAAGGTATGGTTATGGGCAAAGGTCGTATGTATTAATTTGACCCTCATTATCGTATAATATTCAAGGCCGCTTTTGTGGCCTTTTTTATTTTTATAATGCTTTATTCCCCATTATTGTGAGATAAATACAACTATTTTGCTAAACTAATAAAAAATAAAATATTTTAAGAGTTTATAATCCTAAACTAACCTATACATTCTATTAATCATAAATTTTAAGAATCTGGAGACATTTCGTGCGATTTAATTCTTTTTTAAAAATCAGCTTAGCAACCGTTAGCCTATTAGCCTTAGCTGCGTGCCAAACAAATTCGCCAATCAATACAGATTTAACCTCTTTAAACTCTGCTGTTAAGCGCAGCCCAGCCTTTGCAAGGCCTCATAACAACCTTGGTTTAGGGTTGGCTAGTTATGGCCGTTATGGTGAAGCCTACAGAAGCTTTACAAAGGCAATCAAGGCATCACCCGCTAGCCCATCATTATACCATAACCGCGGTATAATCTTACTAAAACAAAGAAAATATAGCCGTGCTTTAACTGACTTTAATAAAGCTATTTCACTAAACCCAAGTTACGATAGAGCCTATGTTGGTAAAGGTAACGCTTTAGCAAAACTAAAACGCAAAACCGCTGCTTTAGCGCAATATGATCAAGCGATTCAAATTAATCGTTATAATACCGAAGCTTATTTCAGAAGCGGTATCATTCATCAATCTCGTGGCAGCCATCGGTTTGCAATTGTATCCTTTAATAAAGGTATGAATTTTAGTTCAAACTCAGCCGAATTATTCTTTGCTCGTGGCAACTCACATTATGCACTTAGAGATTATAATAGCGCAAAAGACGATTTTTCAACCGCATCGCGTTTAAACCCAAAATCATTTGATGCTTACATTCGTGTAGCCAGAACATCTTCCAAACTTGGCCAGTGGGATGATGCTTATAACGCATATGTTAATGCGGCACGCCGCAAATCATCGAGCAGAGAAGCTGCTGTTGGCCGCGCAAAAGCCTATAGAATGGTACAAGCAGCGAAAAAAGCATAATATTAAAATATGATGATACATTCTGAGGCAGCTTTTAGCTGCCTTTTTATTTGACCAGATTAGCCGTTTTAAAGCGTACTAGAATCAAAAAAAGGCAGAGATAAAACTCTGCCTCCTAAATTTTAATTTATAAAGTTAAAGAACTTACAGCGCTTTAACAATGTCTTCGACCATCTTCTTAGCGTCTGCAAATAGCATCATGGTGTTATCTCTAAAGAATACCTCGTTCTGCACACCAGCATAACCTTTGCCCATACCGCGTTTAACAAACAGCACAGTGCCCGCCTTTTCAACATCCAAAATAGGCATGCCATAAATAGGGCTTTCTGGGTCTGTTTTAGCAGATGGGTTGGTTATGTCATTTGCACCAATAACAAAAGCAACATCAGCTTGTGCAAAGTCATTATTAATGTCTTCAAGCTCAAACACTTCGTCATAAGGAACATTTGCTTCGGCAAGTAACACATTCATATGGCCAGGCATACGCCCAGCAACAGGGTGAATGGCAAAAGCAATCTTAACACCATTCTTTTTAAGCACATCGGTCATTTCGCGCAAAGCATGTTGTGCCTGAGCAACCGCCATACCATAGCCTGGTACAATAATTACTTTATTGGCATTTTTCAAAATGAAAGCAGCATCATCTGCACTACCCAGCTTTACTGGCCGAGTTTCTTCTTCATCAGAACCAGCAGCCGTAGCAACATTACCAAACCCACCCAATATTACACTAATGAACGATCGGTTCATTGCCTTACACATAATATAAGACAAAATAGCACCAGATGAGCCAACCAGCGCACCTGTAACAATTAGAGCGGTATTGCCAAGGGTAAAACCAATACCTGCCGCTGCCCAACCCGAATATGAGTTTAACATAGACACAACCACTGGCATATCAGCGCCACCAATTGGAATGATAATTAGGAAGCCAAATATCATGGAGATAACCACAATCGCCCAGAATAATGCACCACTTTCAGTGACTGAAAATATAGTGATTAATGCAATTATTGACACCGCTAAAGCGATATTAATGATATGCCGTGCAGGTAATATAATTGGCGCACCAGACATAACCCCTTGCAACTTCGCAAATGCAATAAGCGAGCCTGTAAAGGTAATAGCACCAATTGCCACACCAAGTGACATTTCAACAAGGCTTGCAACATGGATGCTACCCACCTCGCCAATGCCAAAACTACTCGGCGCATATAATGCAGCGGCAGCCACACACACAGCCGACAAGCCAACCAAACTATGGAAAGCAGCAACCAATTGTGGCATTGCCGTCATGGATATTTTACGCGCTAAAACAGCACCAAACACGCCACCAATAGCCAAACCGCCAATTAGCAATCCCCAACCATAAAAGTTACTAGGCGATGCCATTAACAAAGTTGTAAAAATGGCAATGACCATACCAGCCATACCAAAATAGTTACCGCGGCGTGAGCTTTCAGGTGAACTTAAACCATTTAAAGATAGGATGAATAACACACCCGATATTAAATATAAAAACGCAATTAAATTAGCATTCATGATAATCTCCTAATTTTTCTTGCGATACATGGCAAGCATGCGCTGGGTTACTAAAAAACCGCCAAAAATATTAACCGAAGCCAATATTAAACCGACGAAACCAAACGTACTTGCAAGCCCCGATGCCTCAGCAGCAACGCCGACAAGCGCCCCCACAATAATCACCGAACTAATGGCATTGGTTACACTCATTAATGGCGTATGTAATGCAGGTGATACACTCCACACCACAAAATAACCAATAAAGATAGACAATATAAAAATTGCCAACCTAAACATAAATGGGTCAATACCAGTTGTGCCGCCTGCCGTTTGTGCAACAGCTTCTACACTTAGCGCCAAGCCATCGGCAATCGACTGTGCTTCATTTGCAGCAGCTTGTGCAAAATCTGCCGCTGCTTGAGCGCGTTCTAGCGCTTCTACGGGTGTCAGACTACTCATCATCTTTCCCTTCTTTATCTGTTTCTGCTACGTCTTTTGCAGCATAAAATTCGTGTACCAATGCACCATTTTTGGTTAATAAAGTACCCGTTATTATTTCATCATCCCACTTAACTTCTAACGCTGTTTTATCTTCGTTCAATAATGAAGTTACAAATGTTAGTAGGTTTCGGGCATATAGGTTAGAGGCATCTTGCGCCAAACGGCCAGCAAGGTTGCTATAGCCAATAATTTTAACCCCTTCATGAACAATCACTTTATCTTTAACAGATAACGGGCAGTTACCCCCGCGAAAGGTCGCAAGGTCAACAATTACCGAACCTTGTTTCATGCTATTGACCATCGCTTCCGAAACAAGTTCAGGTGCAGGGCGGCCAGGTATAAGCGCCGTTGTAATAACAATATCTTGCTTTTTAATATGGGTTGCAACCAGTTCAGCTTGACGTTTTTTATAGTCTTCGCTCATCTCTTTTGCATAGCCGCCAGATGTTTCATTGTCTGCATCGGCATCAGGTTCAACCATTACAAATTCAGCACCTAGGCTTTCAACTTGCTCTTTGGTGGCCATACGCACATCGGTAGCAGTTACAATTGCGCCTAAACGCCTTGCCGTAGCTATGGCTTGCAAACCCGCAACACCCACACCCATAATAAACACCCGTGCAGGCGCAATAGTGCCCGCAGCAGTCATCATCATTGGGAACGCGCGGCCAAACTCTGCCGCTGCTTCGAGTACCGATTTATAACCTGCAAGGTTAGATTGTGAAGATAATACATCCATGCTTTGCGCCCGTGATATACGCGGCATTAATTCCATTGCAAAGCTCGTTTTGCCAGAATTTTTTAAGTCTGAAAGTTCTTTTTCGCCCACATATGGGTCTAACATAGCAATAACAAGTGCGTTATCGGGTAAATGTTTCAACTCATCTTTACTAGGGCGTAAGACTGACAGCAATATGTCAGCTTTATCTAGTAATTTTTTAAGACTAGTATCAATAGATGCGCCTGCATCTATATAAGCTTGGTCAGTAAAATCAGCTTTAAGGCCTGCGCCTTTTTCGATTGCTACTTCAAAACCCAAACCGATATATTTTTGAACGGTAATTGGTGAAATAGCTACACGAGTTTCATCTGCTGAGCGTTCAGCAGTAACGACAATCTTCATAGAAAGCCTCCCTAAAAGCGCCTTCACTCCTCAAAAAAGGCAATTTAAAAAATTTATGTCGCGATAGCGATTACAGCCCAAAGCGTCAATACACCACAAAAAATACCGGTATATATTGAGCCTTTGATGAAGTTCGCATAAGTATCGTTATGCATTTTATAGTCCATCGCAGGATGTTCTTTTTTGGTCATAATTGTATCTTTCATAAATTTTACTCTAGTACTATTAAACTAGGCTAGAGCAATTGTCTAAACAAAAAGCACGATAATTTCATTATCAATTATAAAATCAGCGTTTTATTTCTTAAGGCATTATTTGCCTTCTAATGATTCTAGCTCGTCAATCAATGCTGCTATGGCATTCAGCCCCAAATCCCAAAACTTCTCGTCAGATGCATCTAGGCCAAATGGCATAAGCAATTCGCTGTGGTGCTTACTGCCGCCAGCTTTCAACAAATCAAAATATTTATCGGCAAAGCCTTCTGGTTCATTTTGGTAACACGCATAAAGCGAGTTGACCAAACAATCGCCAAAAGCATAGGCATATACATAAAACGCACTATGAATAAAATGTGGGATATAAGACCAATAATGCTCATATCCTTCATTTAACTTAATCGATGGCCCTAAACTTTCGGCCGAAACTTCAAGCCAAAATTCACCCAATTGTTGCTGGGTTAGCTCGCCATCTTTACGCGCGATATGTACTTTGCGCTCAAAGCTGTAAAAGCTAATTTGCCGCACAACCGTGTTGAGCATGTCTTCAACTTTAGAAGCCAACATAGCGCGTTTTTGCGCCACTGTTTTTGCCCCATCTAACATCGACCTAAAGGTCAGCATTTCACCAAATACGCTTGCGGTCTCTGCCAAGGTCAAGGGCGTTGGGGCCATTAAAGCCCCCTGCTCGTTGGCCAAATATTGATGTACACCATGCCCAAGTTCGTGGGCTAAAGTCATTACATCCCGCGGACGGCCTAAATAGTTTATCATTACAAATGGGTGTTTGCTTGGCACTGTCGGGTGCGCAAAAGCACCAGGTGCTTTGCCATCACGCGAGCGTGCGTCAATCCAACCCTTATCAAAAAATTGCTGGGTAATATCGGCCATTTCGGGCGAAAAATCAGCATAGGCTTTTAGAATAATATCTTTAGCATCGTCCCACGAGGTGTCTGCACTCGCAACATTGGGCAAAGGTGCATTTCTGTCCCACTGATTCAATTGCTCAACGCCAAACCATTTGGCTTTTAAGGCATAATATCGATGCGATAATTTTGGGTAAGCCCGTTTTACCGATGCCTCAAGCGCATTAACCACCTCTGGTTCTACACGGTTTGCTAAATGCCGAGATTCTGCAACATCTTCAAACCCACGCCATTTATCAGATATGGCTTTATCCTTAGCCAACACATTAGTTACATGGGTAAAAAACCGACCATTATCGGCTAGTGTTTTGGATAAAGCATGGGCGGCTTTTTGGCGGGTTTCACCGTCTGGCGAAGTTACCAAATTAAGCACTTGCTCAACCGCATATTGTTTACCATCAACATCAAAGCGTAAATTCGCCATTGTTTCATCAAACAATCTGTTCCACGCTTGCCCACCCGTTACAGATTTTTCGGCAAATAATTGCTCTAATTCGTCAGATAATTGAAAAGGTTTTTCGCGTCTAATATCTTTAAACCAAGGCGCATGATGTTGTAGGGCTTCAAAACCAAGTAAGGCATCAATTTTATCAGCATCAATGCGGTTAAGCTCTAATTCAAAAAACAATGTTTGTGTACCCAAATCAGTTAAACGCTCTTGTACATCGCCTAAAAATTTAATGCGTTTTGGGTCTGTTGCTAATTGCACATAAAGCAAATAAGCATAAGAAATAATAGTCCCTAAACTATCAGACATCGCCTCATATTGCTTAACAGCATTGCCTAGTGTTTCAGCCCGCGCGGCTGTATCTGTCGTTTCATCGGTTAACAGCAGGCTAAGTTTGCCTTTAAAACTCTCAACAAAACCATCAATATCATTTTTAACATCTGCAAAATCTTGCTCAATCTTTGGGTCATCCATCGAGCTATAAAGCGCCGCAAAGTTCCATTCGGGCAAGTTAGAAGCATCAAAACCGCCACCACTCGGGCTATCAACGTTAAATTTATTTAATTCAAAAAGTTTTTGCATGCCAAATTTCATAATTGCCTCATAAAAATATACGTATCAAAAAGTTGATATTATTAGTTTTTGCCCAAAGCGCAAGGCACAATTTGCATTAACCTTTGATAAACCAAACTTTCACTAAACATTCAATAAGCCATTAACTTAACTTAACAAGTTCCAAAATATATACTTAGTTAAAACAGGTAGTTATAAAAAATTTAGGGAATATTAAATTAATAAATCAAATTTACAGTCTCAAACAGATACAACCTCTTAAGGCCTCGTTAAGCTTTACATATCAATATGAGACATAGATTAGGTATATTGCGTTTATAATATATCACAAGTTACATTTGTATTGAGTATAGTAGCATGGCAAACACAATTTTTATTGTAGATGATGACCCGACCCAACGGCGTATATTGCAGCAGGTTTTAAGCCGCGAAAATTATAATATTATACTCGCTGCAGGTGGCCCAGAAGCGTGGGCTCTTTTACAAAATTCAGACTTTAAACCCGATGTCATGATACTCGATTTAATGATGCCCGAAATAGATGGCTTCATGTTGCTCGATAAAATACACGCTGCGGGTATGAACATTCACACGATTGTACAGACAGCACAGGGCGGCGTTGATACAATTGTAAAAGCCATGCAAAAAGGCGCTAAAGACTTTATGGTTAAGCCAGCAAGCAATGAGCGTATTTTAATTTCTATTAGAAATGCATTAGAAACCAAAAGCTTGCACAAAGAAATTATCCGCATCAGTAAAAAATCTCGCGGTAATTTTACATTCGATGATTTAATAGCCTCTAGCCCCGCAATGGATAGAGTAAAAATGTTGGGCACCAAAGGCGCCCAAAGTAATATTCCTATTTTAATAGAAGGCGAAAGCGGTGTTGGTAAAGAAATTATTGCACGCGCTATTCAAGGTACATCCGCGCGTAGCGGCAAGCCATTCATCACCGTAAATTGCGGCGCAATACCCGAAAATTTAGTAGAATCCATTTTGTTTGGGCACGAAAAAGGCTCATTTACAGGCGCAAACAGCAAGCAAAATGGCAAATTCTTAGAGGCCGATAACGGCACCTTATTTTTAGATGAAATTGGCGAACTGCCATTAAACATGCAAGTAAAACTATTGCGTGCAATCCAAGAAGGTGAAGTTGAACCAGTGGGCGCTTCACGCCCTATAAAGGTGAATATACGGCTTATTTCGGCAACCAATAAAGATATGATCGAAGAAGTTAAAAATGGTAATTTCCGTGAAGATTTATACTACCGTCTAAACGTATTCCCCATTCATGTGCCTCCATTGCGCGAAAGATTGGAAGATATAGCTGGGCTTACTAGCCATTTCATCACGCGTTTTGC
>JABSRY010000739.1 GCA_013214985.1 Hyphomicrobiales bacterium | reverse complement strand
GCGTTGCGGTCTGCGGTGCGACAATTATCGAAGGAGGGCACCCTCGATGCCGATCGTGTGGCTGGTATGTGCGTATTACAAACAAAAGCGCGCATTCTGTTTGTCTCCGTTTTTGAAAATTTATTTCGGCGTTTAGACCAAGCCCTGTTAGAACTGCTTGTTCGTAGCAAAATTCATTTACAACTGGCAACATACCTGGCATAGCCGCATCGACCAAACTTACTTGTGTATTTGGCTCCGCGCCAAATTCTGTCGAACTACCCGACATTAATTTTGATTTGGAAGAAATCTGAGCATGAATTTCAAGCCCCATTACGATTTCCCAATCACCCGTTGCACCTTGAATAAGAGACATTATGTGTCCTTCTCTATTTTTTTGTCACCATTATACATTTTACGAAATTCGCCTTGTTCAAACTTAATATGTTCTGCGATCAGCCCGCGCCAAATATTTTCGGCAAGGTCTGGGTTCATTTCATATTTAACCGCTTCAACACGCATACGATCTGCAATTTCATCAATTCGTACTGGTACGACAACATCTTCAATAATTTGTTTGAATTTAGGGGCTTGTGCTACATAGCCAGCACGCTCCGCCATTAAAGGAAGGATAAGATCATCCATCCGATCAATTTCAGCTCTGACGTCTGCCAATGTATCACAATTTTTTGCCACTTTAATCATCAAACCGCTCAATTTATTTTGCTACCAATTGTGGAAGCGCTGTTATATTTGCAGCTTTTTCCATAACGTCAGCCGTTTTAAACAATGTTTCTTCATCAAATGGTTTGCCAATTAATTGCAAACCTAAAGGTAATCCATTAGATGAAATACCGACAGGAATAGAAATACCTGGTAAGCCAGCCATGTTAACGGTCACTGTAAAAATATCGTTCAAATACATAGAAAGTGGATCGTTAATGTTTTCGCCAATTGCAAACGCAGCGCTCGGTGTCGTTGGTGTAAGCAACACATCAACTTTTCTGTAAACTTCATCAAAGTCATTTTTAATTAATGTACGAACTTTTTGAGCTTTTACATAATATGCATCATAATAACCTGCTGATAAAACATAGGTACCAATTAGGATACGGCGTTGAACTTCATCACCAAAACCCGCTGCACGGCTATTGGAATATTGGTCATCAATATTTTCGCCAGCAACACGCAAACCATACCGAACACCATCATAGCGCGCGAGGTTAGAAGAAGCTTCGGCAGGTGCTACAATGTAATATGCAGGCAAAGCATACTTAGTAGTGGGCAGGCTAACTTCTGAAATTTCAGCGCCTGCATCTTTAAGCCAATTAATGCCTTGTTGCCATAAATCTTGTATTTCTTGTGGCATGCCATCAACTTTATATTCTTTTGGAATACCAACTTTTAGGCCGCGAATATCGCCAGTAAGTGCTTTTTCATATGCAGGCACACCAACGTTAACACTGGTACTATCTTTAACATCGTAAGACGCCATAGATTCTAGCATTATAGCGGCGTCACGTACAGTACGGGTTATTGGCCCAGCCTGATCTAAGCTAGAAGCAAAAGCCACTGTACCCCAACGCGAACACCGCCCATAGGTTGGGTTAATACCAACAGTACCT
>JABSRY010000738.1 GCA_013214985.1 Hyphomicrobiales bacterium | reverse complement strand
TTAACTCAGAAATTGTCAATCTATTGTAAGCAGAATATCAATATCAAAGGTTAATATTTGTTAATGAAAACGCCGTGCTTCTCATTTTCCAGTATTTTAGCATTTATAAATTTAAAATTCAGACCAAAAAAATAGGTTAACTATAGTAAATAAATCCAAACTTCATAAACACAAATCACAAGTTCGCTTCCTCCATTTTAATACCAAACCCTTCATACCTAATTCCCGCAAAAGAGGTACAAGTTCAATACTTGTACATTAATTTATTTTGCCTATACTCAAATCCCTAATGGGAGCAATTATGTACGATCATGCAGAAACTGGAAACTTAACCCAACTGTTACAAAATATCGGTATCGGACTGGATGAATATTTAAAGTTTGAACACGAGGACGCGCAAACAAGGGTTGCGCAATGGCAAAAACAATTGGACATTCCGCTGCCCCAAAAAGGCATTGGCATAGAAGCGATGACCAATGAGTTGGTCAACCACGTCATTGCCAACGGATCTTCTCAAATCAACCCAGGCGCATCTGCCTATATAACTACTGGCGCAGTTACGGCCGCAACGCTTGCAATGACTGCATCCAGCGTGGCCTCCCCGCAGCGCTATCTCCTAACCGCATTTAATTTTTTAGAAGAATTATCACTCGAATGGTTGGCCGAAATGCTTGGCATCCCTAACTTTAAAGGGGTTTATAGCAGTGGCGGGTCAGTGGCCAATTTGGTGGCGCTGGGCGGTGCCAAACAATGGGCGTTCGAACAAATAGGCCATGATGCCGCTGCCGATGGCATTAACCGCCAAACCTGTATTTATGCCAGTGCCGAATGTCACCATACCATCCAACACAGTGCTGGTATATTAGGCCTTGGCCGCAATTCCGTACAAATTATTGAGTGCGATGCACAAGGCCGAATGAAACCAGAAATGCTCGAAAATGCCATTCTAAAAAACAAAGAACAAGGCATATTACCTATCGCCATTGTTGCCAATTTGGGCACAACCAATACAGGCGCAATCGACCCAATCATGGCACTAGGCAAAATCGCTCAAAAACATAAAATTTGGTATCATATCGATGGCGCATATGGCCTGCCTGGCATATTGGATGAGCGCCTGAACAATCTATATAAAGGCATAGAACTGGCTGATTCAATCATTGTCGACCCGCATAAATGGCTTGGTGCATCTGTCGGCGTTGCAGCAACTTTTGTTAAAGATCGCGATATTTTACTGCGTGCATTCACTCAAGAGCCTGCCGATTATTTAGAAGGCAGCGTCGAGCAGGACGATCAAGCCTCACCCAAAATAGAACATTCAATGGATAGTTTTGGCATTCCATATTTCGATTATGGTGTAGAACTAAGCTCGCCTTGTCGCGGTGTTGTGGTTTGGGCAATGCTTAAAGAAATTGGTGTCGATGGCATGCGGGCACGTATTAAACGCCATAACGATATGGCAAGCTATATTGCAAATTTTGCAAAAAATCACCCCAATTTAGAACTATTGCAAGAACCAACACTCTCAATATGTTGCTTCAGGTATAGCCTGACGCCTTTAATTTGATTCAAATTTGCCCACCCCAAAAAGTTCTTCAGTGGTACATTGTTGTCG
>JABSRY010000737.1 GCA_013214985.1 Hyphomicrobiales bacterium | reverse complement strand
GTATACAAAACCGCGTTCTACAAGACTGAGCATTTTACTATTAAAGCTTGCGGGCATAGAATAGCCATATGAACCGTAACCATATAATAGCATTGGGGCTTTGCCGTCTAACTCTAAGCCCGCTTTGTGCAAAAGGGTGATGGGGATCTGTTCGCCATCATGTGAGGTCGCGAAAAGGCGTTTTGTAACATAATCATCTACATTATGCCCCGACGGTATTTCTTGTGATTTAATTAAAAGGCGTGCTTTTGTGTCTATGTTATAATCGTAAGTTTGAGCGGGTGTGGTTGGGCTAGAATAGGTAAAGCGGATGTTGTCTGTTTTAAATTCTAAGCCTAAGCTTAAACCTAATGAATATGCCTGTTCATCGAATGAAATGGCATGTTGTTGCTGATCGTTTAAATTGATAATTTGAATGGAAGGTAGCCCATTTTTACGCTCAAGGCGGATTAACCAGTTTTCTAACAAGCCCATGCTTATAACCAGTGTGCCTGCGGTATGTGGCACAATTTCTTGCCAATTTTTAGGGCTAAAATCATTAACATTGGTTTTGAAAATAGCAAAATCTTCGCGTTGGTTATGGTTAGACAGAATATAAAAATAACCGCCTTTATGTTCGATACTATATTCGTGAAGTGCGCTGCGTTTTAGCAAACATCTTGGGGTATCATCTGGCATGTTGGCATCGATAATGTGTAATTCGCTGCTTTCATGGTCGCTTACATTGATTACTAAATATGCGCCATCTTGTGTTTTGCCAATATTAACAAAATAGGCTGCATCATCTTCTTGATAAACTAAGTTGTTATTTTTTTCGCCTAACTTATGGCGATAAACATGCGATGGGCGGTGATTATCATCGACTTTAACATAGAAGAAGGTTTGGCTATCTGCCGCCCAAGTGATGCCGCCTGTGGTTTCGGCAATATTATCACTTAGCAACGTGCCTGTTTTTGTATCAATGACTTTAATGCTATATTTTTCGCTGCCTTTTACATCGACACCATAGGCAATATATCGGTGATCTGGGCTATGTGCGACATCGACAATGCGGAAATATTTTTCACCAATGGCCAATTGGTTGCCATCGATTAAAATTTCTTGCGCTTTTGTTCCTGTTTGGGTACGGAAATGCACAGCATATTCTTTGCCTTTTTCGAATTTTATACCATATTCGAATATACCATCTTTGACGGGGACGCTGTTATCGTCTTCCTTTATGCGGCCGCGCATTTCGTTATATAAATCTAATTGTAATTGTTTTGTATCGCTTAATTTATTTAGCGTGTAAGCATTCTCGGCCTCAAGGTGGTTGCGAATTTCTTGATTTAATACTTGCGGGTTGCGCAATACTTCTTGCCAATTATCATCGCGTAGCCAAGCATAATTATCGGTTTTGGTAATGCCATGATTGATGTCTGTTTGTGGAATTTTTTTTGCAACGGGCATGGTTTGGGATTGTTTATTGGGCATGGATTATGATCTTTATGTTTGGGCGATATTTGTTGGTTTAATTGTTTTTTGTAAAATTTAGTGCGCTGCCATTTAGGCAATAGCGCAAACCTGTTGGGGGAGGGCCATCTGGGAAAACATGGCCTAAATGGGCATCACATCC
>JABSRY010000736.1 GCA_013214985.1 Hyphomicrobiales bacterium | reverse complement strand
ATAGCCTTAGGCAAAGCCTGCCCGCGCCCACCACCAAATTTTAACCGATGCGCAACAGCGCCACCAATAAAATCTACAATAAGTTTGTGTTTAGAATTTTGCATAAATTTCTCTTAAATTTTGGTCTTTGTATGGCGTCAAAATATTGTGGTCAAGTACCCTTAAGCCTATGAACATTAGTATAATATCTATACTCATAAACCTAATCTTAAACCTCTGGTTATATATTAAAATTTGATACAAAATTGATTGCAAATAATAATGATAAAAAAACCCTATAAAAATTAAAATGGAATCTGCAATCATTGCAGCAATTTTAATTACTATAGCCTTTTTTTCCATTAATTTTAATTATCTCAATCAACAATCACTAATTAGCAATTTCGAACATATTGATTTACCAACTTCCGACCAATTGGTGATTATAGAAATCGACAATGAAAGCATTAAGCATTTCGACAAATGGCCATGGCCACGATATGTATATGCCGATTTATTAAATAGCCTCGCAAAAAGCAACCCAGAAATTGTTGTTTTTGATATTGATTTCAGTACAAAATCTAACATGTACCACGATCTACTATTTTCAAATGCCATTAAAGAAGTTCCTTTTAGCGTCGTATTATCTACCACAATAGTAGATGCTAAAAAAACCGAAAATGGCGACATCGAATATGTAGAAAACGTCCCTATTGATGCATTAAAAAAATACGCCTTGTTAGCAAGTGCTAATGCATTGGTAGATCCCTCTGGCTATATTTTCAAATATGCAACTTTCTCCGATAATGGTCGCCCGTCAATTGGGGCTATTTTAGCCAATCGACCAAATGTTTCAACCGAACCCATTCAAATAGATTATGCAATAGACCCAGGCTATATTAAGCGGTTTTCTTTTAAGGATGTTATTGAAGGCAATTTCACCGAGGCCGATTTTAAAGACAAAAAGGTTCTTGTTGGCTCAACTTCTATAGAGTTAGGCGACATGTACACCCTACCTAAATATAACCGAGTTCCAGGGGTTTTCGTGCATGCGTTAGGTTACGAAAGCATAGCAGCAGAAAATCATTTAACCCATTCATCCAATCAAATTTCATTTTTTATTGCCCTAATTTTATTGTTAATATTAACATTTTTTCACAATGATAAAAAACTAGTTCTTACTATATCAATAAATTTAATCGCCTTTGCTGTGGTGTTTATGACAAATATCATCTTGCATCATTATTATTTTGTTATATTTCCAGTTGCAATTATTTATATTTCAATTGCTATTTCAACCACAATACAAATTGTTCAAAATATCAGATATAGAGCACATATTTTGTTATTGGAAAAAAATAAAAATAATTATAATAAGGCACTTATCAATCAAGTAATTAAGGAAAATACTAACGGCATCATAATAACAAGTTTAGAGGGTAAAATTTTAGTCGCCAATAAAAAGGCCTGTAATATTTATTCAATTACCGCCAAAAATATTAAGCATAACGAATCAATATTTATGTTCATTCCCGAAAGTAGAGAATTGTTTCATAATGTTAATATACTCTGAGTCTTTGAAACTCCGAATATTGTGTTGACGTTTTGATTTAAATAGATTCTCTATTGATTATGA
>JABSRY010000735.1 GCA_013214985.1 Hyphomicrobiales bacterium | reverse complement strand
TTTTCACTCATCCAACGTAAAAGTAGACGACATTGAAATATGAAAATTAAGCCCTATCTTGTGAAATAACTACATAAAAACAGGTGTAAAAATATTAGAAAAAGCACAAATAATAAAACTAAAAAAAGAAGCGATTAGCGGTACGACCATTCTGATTAAAGGATCTCGTAGCGCTCATATGGAAAATGTCGTTGAAGATATAATTAGCTGGCATGATTCTTGTGATCAAGGCAGCCTTAGCCATGCGCCAGAGGATAATTCTTAATGTTACATTGGTTAGCTGAATATTTAACCCAGTATATTTCGGGTTTTAATGTTTTTTCATATTTAACCCTACGCAGTATTTTGTCGGCGTTAACCGCGTTGTCTTTCTCTTTATGGATGGGACCAAAATTGATCCGTTATTTACAACGGATGCAAATTGGCCAGACCGTAAGAAGTGATGGCCCGCAATCTCATTTAAGTAAATCAGGGACGCCAACCATGGGCGGGATCTTGATTTTAGGCGCGATAATTTTAAGTACATTACTGTGGGCTGATTTAAGTAATTACTATGTGTTAGTGGTGCTTTTTGTACTGAGTGGTTTCGGCTTGATCGGGTTTATTGATGACTATCGTAAAGTGGTGCGCAAAGATCCTAAAGGGCTGATCGCGCGTTGGAAATATTTTTGGCAATCGGTTATTGCCTTAGGTGTCGCGATATTTTTATATGTTAATGCTAGCTCAGCGAATGAAACAGTCTTAGTGGTGCCATTCTTTAAAGATGTTTTACCGCAATTAGGCCTGCTATATATCGCACTCGTATATTTTACCCTAGTGGGTGCCAGTAATGCGGTGAACTTGACCGATGGTCTCGATGGCTTAGCCATTGTGCCAACGTTAATGGTTGCCGGTGCTTTTGGCTTAGTTGCTTATTTAACGGGTAACGTTAACTTTTCTCAATACTTACATTTACCTCATTTACCGCTCGCCAGTGAATTAACGGTGTTCTGTTTAGCTATTTTTGGTGCCGGATTAGGCTTTTTATGGTTTAACACTTATCCAGCGCAAGTCTTTATGGGCGATGTTGGTTCATTAGCGTTAGGGGCGGCATTAGGCGTTATTGCGGTATTAGTGCGTCAAGAAATATTATTAGTGATCATGGGCGGTGTTTTTGTGATGGAAACCGTGTCGGTGATTCTGCAAGTGGGTAGCTTTAAATTACGGGGCCAGCGTATTTTTAGAATGGCACCGATTCACCATCATTATGAATTAAAAGGTTGGCCTGAGCCTCGGGTTATTGTCCGTTTTTGGATTATATCGCTGGTCTTAGTGCTGATTGGTTTAGCCACATTGAAAATTAGAGAATAGAGTTTGGAACAAATAACATGATCATAAACGCACAACATTATTCAAAGATTGCAGTGTTAGGCTTAGGCTTAACAGGGCAGTCTTGCGTGCGTTTTTTATTGCAACAAGGCATTACTCCAACCTTATTTGATACCCGTACAGCGTTTGACGTTTCAACGATTACTGAACAATTCGGCAGCGTTGCGCTCAATTTAGGAACGTTTGATGGTGTAGATTTCAGCCAATTTGAAATTCTGCTGGTTAGCCCCGGTATTGCGATTAGTCATCC
>JABSRY010000734.1 GCA_013214985.1 Hyphomicrobiales bacterium | reverse complement strand
GTGGTTAAGAAGTTATCGTAATCCTCTAAACTGGCAACGAGAACTCTTATCAGATAATCGTTGTCTCCTGTCATTAACCAGCAATCGACTACTTCTGGGCACTTGCTAATGGCATGTTCAAAATCTTTGATGGATGAAGCGATTTGACGTTCGAGTTTTACCGACATAAATACGGCCACGGAAAGCCCCAAGGCTTGCTCATTAATAGTGGCTTTATAGCCCGAAATAATGCCCGATTTTTCTAGCGCTTTAACGCGTCTAAAACAAGGGGTAGGGCTTAAGCCTATTTGTTCACTTAGTTCCTGATTACTAATTCGTCCATTGTTAGACAGTATATTTAATATAGTTTTATCTATTCTATCTAGCTTAGCTTTATTGGAAGAACTCATGTGTATTTACTCAAATGTTAGTGAATGCTGCTAATAAATAACAATTTAATCGAATATTTGCAATGTAAAACATCTCAAATCATTGTAGGTTTAACAAGAATAGTGAGATGATTAAGCGAAAGGGATGACAATGTCTAACCAAATAGAAATAACAAAACAATTTGAAAAAAAAATCTTATGGCTTTCGTCATGGATGATTCATAATGCAAACCATATTCGCCCAAAAGTCGATAAAGTCAAAATCGGTGGTCATCAAGCTTCTTGCGCGTCGATGACCGCAATTATGACCTCGCTTTATATGAATGTTCTAAACCCAGAAGATAGGGTAGCGGTTAAACCTCATGCATCCCCGGTTTTTCATGCCATTCAATATTTATTTGGCAACCAAACTTTAGAAAAAATAAAAGGTTTAAGGGCGTTTAAAGGCGCTCAATCCTACCCATCACGCACAAAAGATATTGATGATGTTGATTTTTCGACAGGCTCAGTTGGGCTTGGTGTGGCTCAAACTCTATTTTCAAGCCTAATTCAAGATTATATTCGTGCCAAAAAATTTGGTAAAGATGTCGAACGCGGCCGCATGGTTGCCTTGGTTGGCGATGCCGAGCTAGATGAAGGCAATGTTTACGAAGCGCTTATTGAAGGTTATAAGCATGACCTAAAAAACTGTTGGTGGATTATCGATTATAACCGCCAAAGTTTAGATGCAACCATTCGTGAAGGCATGAATGATCGCTTCATCGGCGTGTTCGAAAATTATGGTTGGGATGTGGTCATTCTTAAATATGGCTCGTTGCAAAAAGCCGCGTTTAAACAACAAGGCGGCGATATTTTAAAATCGTTTATCGACACTTGCGATAATGCAATGTATAGCGCGCTTACTTTTCAAGGCGCAAGCGCATGGCGCACACATTTTGCCGAAAATTTTGCAGATGAAACAGAGTTTTTAGTGCTTATAGAAAAACATGATGATATCGCACTAGATGCATTAATGACCAATTTAGGCGGCCATGATGTTGAACTATTAACCCAAACATTCAATTCTATAGATCATGATAGACCTGTTTGCTTTATTGCTTACACAATTAAAGGCTACGGTTTGCCACTTGCAGGGCATAAAGACAATCATTCAGGTTTAATGAATGTTACCCAAATGCATAAATTCCGCGATATGAACAATGTGCGGGAAGGCCACGAGTGGGATTTATTTGAAGGCTTAGACATTGATGA
>JABSRY010000733.1 GCA_013214985.1 Hyphomicrobiales bacterium | reverse complement strand
TTTCCTCGTCCGGTTAAAAACCAGTCAAGCAAAAATTGTAGCTTAAGTCACTGTCTCATTATTGGGGACTACCTCATAATGGACAATATGTCCAAGGGCAATAACGACATTGATATCCAATATGGTGGGTTAAAAAATGAAATTGGCGTCATGGCAACTTCGTTAAAAGTCTTTAGAGATGCCGCACTCGTGCAAATTACCGAGCAGTCAGAAAAAGCAGATCGAGATAAAAACGATCAAAAAAGAGCTAAAAATATAAACGAGCTAATTGATGGTTTCAAAATAGACTCAATGGAAGACATCCAATTGGTATTAAATGCTTCTAGTGAATTAGAAACAGCCTCCTCAGAGCTAAATGTTTCTGCAAAGAATATGGAATCCGAAAGCAACCAAGTTACTTCTAATGTTGAAAACACCAACATGAATGTAAGCGGCGCAGCAAGCGCAACCGAAGAAATGGTTGCATCCATTAACGAAATTTCAAACCAAGCATCGAGCTCTAACCAACTTGCTAACAGTGCAAAACAAAAAACATCCGAGACTGTCATAGTCATCAATACTTTAGCATCTAGCGCACAACAAATTGAAAAAGTTATAAAACTGATCGAAGAAATCGCCGAACAAACAAATCTTTTAGCACTAAACGCAACAATCGAAGCTGCAAGAGCGGGTGATGCAGGCAAAGGCTTTGCGGCTGTCGCATCCGAAGTTAAATCACTTGCTAGCCAAACGGCGAAAGCTACCGAAGAAATTGCACAGCAAATAACTACAATTCAGCACGATTCAAACAAAGCATCTTTAGCAATTGCCGAAGTTGAAAATATTATAGCAAGCTTATCAGATACCTCAATGGGCGTTGCCACAGCGGTAGAAGAACAAGGCGCTGCAATTAACGAAATATCATCCAACGTCGTCAATGCATCCGATCTTTCAGCACTTAGTGCCAAAAGCATCCGAAATATGGGCGATTCAATTAGCGATACCAAAGCCGTTTCTGAAAATGTATCAAATCTTGCACAGAATTTAAAAGAACAAATTACCCGTTTACAAGGCGGCGTATTAGACTTTTTAGATGGCGTCAAATCTGCATAAATAATGCAGACTGACCATACCAAATTATGGGGTAATATTTTATTACCCCTGCTCTGCTAATAAGGATGCATTACCACCTGCAGCCGTTGTATCAATACAAATATGACGTTCAAGAATGCATAAATCTTTCATATTTTTTACCGAAAATAATGGAAGAATAGCCCCATCTTTGGCGGCCAGTGCCATACGTGCTGCTTTTAAATCATCCACTTCTGACCATAATGCAACGGCATCAAACCCGTTTATAGTTTGCAAAACAGACCGATCGACAAACCCATCTATGGCATTTTCTCCAGTAGCGTTTGGCGCAATTATCAATGTAGTGCATCCCATGCTTTGTGCGATTTTTGCCTGTTTTTGTGCATCTTCAAATGTTGGCCCAAGGCACAAAATTAGTCCACGTGGGTAATAAGACAAGCGGTTCGACTCGCCCGTAGGCCCCGCAAGGTCAAATGTTTGTAATATTTTTCGCTCAGGCCTGCCAACCGCATCAATTTTATTTTGAAGCAATGTTCTGTCAATTTCATT
>JABSRY010000732.1 GCA_013214985.1 Hyphomicrobiales bacterium | reverse complement strand
GAAACCATGAAAGAAAGCACTCGTAGTCTCACTGGATCAATTGATATTTAATTGTTAGGTTGTCACCACTTCAACCTAACAATTAAACTTGATGATATTTCGTTTATCCCTAACTAACATTTTAAAAACCCTCCGCACGAAACGAAGGATTCAAAAATATCAATCTGTGTTGGCTTAATTAGCTGTTCGAATTTCTAAATCTTCGGTATGAGCGAATTCTAGTTTTTCAGCCACATATTGCCTGATCTTGATTGAAATCGATTTATTCGTCTGATACAGCGAAAGCCAATCAATGGTTTCTGTTCGCATGTAGAATGTGGGCTTGAAATATAGCCAGACACTTTGTGCATAGTGAATGACATTGCCAAACGCGTAAATTGTAAATGAAATAATAAACGAGAATAAAGACGCCACCCATCGGGCTGCTCGTGGTAATAGCTTCATAATAATCCTTTCAGATTTTAGACATAAAAAAACCCGCGCGGAATGCACAGGCATATATTTAGTGGATTTTGAACATAAAAAAACGCCCACAAACTGTAGACGCATTTCATATTATGGATACATTTATACGGTTTCACTTCCCCTTGTCAATGTTTAATGTTTGTTCTCATCTAACTGCCAAAGCCAGAACTACATCGCTCAAATCTTCTGGCGTGTCGTCAGTTTCACGTAAATGAAACAATGCTTCTGCTAAATGGCGTTCAACCATTTGTTTATTGGTGAAGGATTTTTGATTGCTGTAAAAGTTCGCCATTATTGCCTTTTCTTCTTTTGGTGGTTTAAAGGTCAAAATAATTGCAATGGCTTTTTCATACATATCAGCAGGGATATTTTTATATTTTGTTACGTTGAAAAATCTCTTTAAATGATTGTAATAAATATTCTTGGTCTGTTGTTGCAAATCTGGTGCAATTTTGATGTTAACTGCATAATTGACGAAAGATTGAATTTCTGCTGCTTGTTGCTCACTAATAAATTGCTTGCGATATTCAATGTATGATTGCTTTTGAGTTTGTGGCTTAGTTAATTCTTTTTCCATGGCGTTAAACGCCACTAAAAACTTTATTTTCCATACCATAGCTTTCTTGCCTGTGAAGCCCATAACGAGGAGTGAAAAGCCGTCTCGTGTCATTTCGATTACTTTGGATTTAATTGGAGCGCCATTTAGTGGTGAAGGGCGGTTAACCACTGCCTGCCCAAAATTGGCGGTTCTGAATAAATCTGGAATTTCAAGGTTTTCAACTGCGCGTAATACATGTCTGTGTTCCTTTCCGAATCTGTCTGCAATTACCAATGACGACACAGTCGCGTTCGGTTGAATTAAGTCCTGTTGTTTAAGTGAAATTGTATTCATGGTCTTTGACCTCTTGTTATGTTAAGTCTAAGCCCATTTGTATGAAGAAATGGTGGCCAGACGATTACGAGTTCATACTGCCGCTAACAAGGAACGGTACGCCTAAGCGCCCCATAATCGCCCAACCATATTTACACCGTTAGGTGCAATAAAAAACACGCATTAAAGGCGTGTTGGACGCTTGTTAACTTCAAGGTATAGCCTGACGCCTTTAATTTGATTCAAATTTGCCCACCCCAAAAAGTTCTTCAGTGGTACATTGTTGTCGTC
>JABSRY010000731.1 GCA_013214985.1 Hyphomicrobiales bacterium | reverse complement strand
CATACCACCAAACCAGCCTCGATAGCCTTCTTTAGGGGTACACATGGTTATTTTCGCACCAGAGGCCTTTATAGAAATATAGTTAGTCCACCACATGGTGCTAAGAATTGGTTTTTCGGTTTTAAGGTCACTGGGTAGGGGTACTTTATCGGTCCAAAATTTCAAAAATTGGTTTTTTACCTGATATTGCCTAGTCATCCGAATAAACAAGTCGATTTCTTCCAAATTCAAATTACTCAAATCCTGAAAAGATTGTTCGCCTTTTGCATCAAAAGCCATCAATAAATCCAAAACACCAATGGCAGCTTCTGCCTGAATAGCCACTCGCCCACGCCATTTTTCAGATAACAGCATTTCCCAACTCAAATGATGATCAATATCATCGGCACCAATAATAGCAAAACTATCGGCATTATGTACAGTTGGTAACATAGATATATATTGTGTTTTATCAGATCCAAGTTGCTCGTTGGGTTGAACAAACAACCTCTTGCGTGGCGAACTTAAATTGGCCTTATGGTTATTTGAGCTGTTAAAAACCGATAATTCGTTCACTTGCTCCCATGCTTTTATACGCGCCGTATCTATAGGTTTAATAGACCTTGATGGCCAAATTAAATCGACATCATGAAACCATTGATCATAAACATCAAAGCTGTCTGGCTCAAGCGCACCTTGCCTTTGAGCACGAACACCATCAAGAATAATAAACTCAAGATTTATGCCAAGTTCAGCCTCAGCAAGTTCTTTAATCGGCGATATTAAAGTAACGTCCGTTCCCAAAATACGCAAAGTTACTTTTGGTCTCATAACATATGGTGTAGAAATTTTTCCCACTATTCTAAATTCCCTATTTCTGAACCGGCAAGCCTTTCAACAAAAACTCTAAATGAAGCCTCAACTAACCTTAAATCTAAACCGCGTGCAATGAATACGATTCTTGATCGGGGGTCACTGTCAGGCCATGCTTCAAGATGCTGTGGCTGATGCAAAGTATGCCCTACGCCATCAATTAACAAAGCACCATTTTCAATCGTATTTAACAAACATTTCACACGCAAAATTTTATCGCCATACCTATGAATCAACGCAGATAACCAAACCACAAAAGCAGTCCAGTCAACTTGGAAATCGATTTTTAAAGCAATTGTCGTTGCGCCTCCATGAGCGTTATAGTCAGAACTAGCAATGTTTATTAAGTGATTAAGGTTTTTTTTACGGTCTGTCCAATCTAATTTTTCACCAGCGATAGCAATTTGCGCAATCGGGTTTAGTTCACTTACCCATTTTTCAACTTCAAGTTGTTGGTTCTTTGTTACGAGGTCGGTTTTAGAGAGTATAATTAAATTTGCAGCGGCAACTTGGGCAGCCCATTCAGGTTGCTTCGAATGTAACGACATACTATTCAAACAATCTACTATAGTGGTTACATTGTTTAGTGAAATTTTATTCCTTAAAACGGGATCCATTATTAAGGTCGAATAAATTTGAAGCGGGTCAGATAGACCAGTGGTTTCTATTACAATCCGCTCAAATTGTGGAATTTCTTTTAAGTGACGTTTGGTAAGTAAATCCAATATCGCTTGTTTTAATTCGCCTCTTATTTGGCAACAGACACAACCCGAATCAAGCAA
>JABSRY010000730.1 GCA_013214985.1 Hyphomicrobiales bacterium | reverse complement strand
CTTATGAATATATTTGCTCATGCGAACATTCTACGCCCCAAGGGGCGGGGAATTGAACCCTAAAAATGATTAAAATAAGGGGAATAGGCGAAAATAAACTAGACCAAACCAACAAACCCAACACATCATCAATCTTTACCTTTTTTAACATCATAATGGTGGTGCTAAGGCAACATGCGGCAATAGTTACCAAAACAATGCCGATAAATGATGCACTACCGTCGTTAACACTAGCAATTAATAAAAAGCCGATTAAAGCAAATATAGCACCAATAATTTGGCCTAAATTTATTTTTTCTTTTAAAATGGTAAAGCCTAAAAACATAACAAAAAAGGAGCTTAACTGCAATACAAGCGCCGCAATACCCGCAGACGCGCCAAGATGAATGCCAAGGCCTATCATGCCCCACACGCCAACACCAAATAATAAGCCAAATATAGCGATAAACACCCAAGATAGGTTTGGACGTTTGACAAAAAACACCATTGGCAACGCGCATAAAGCAAACCGCAAGCTGTTTAAGGTAAATGAATCTAAACTTTCTAACCCGATTTTTATAACTGAGAAGTTGATGCCCCACACAAACATAATGACAATGGCTAACAAACTATCTTTAATTGACATTAAAACCGCCTCCTCATAATATTACACATCACTCAAATTGCATTTATCTATATAGATAAAAAGCAATATAGCTAAAGAACTATATAGATATGAAAAACAAGTCAAGCCTTATTGTTTTAAACGCGCTGGCCAACGATAATAGACTACAAATCATGCAATGGATTGGTAGCCCACGCGATCATTTCCCTGAACAATCGGATGGTGATTTGGTTGATGATGGCGTTTGTGTTGGCTCTATTGTTACAAAAACGGGTTTAACCCAACCAACCATTACCAAGCATATGAACATACTTGCCAATGCGGGCTTAGTTACTCATAAAAAAATAAAAAACTGGGTTTTTTATAAACCAAACAAGCGCGCAATCGACGCCGCGATCGCCCAAATAACCAATGATTTAAGCTAATATAAGCAATTGCCTCTACATATATTTGATTAAAAAATAACATTATGACTTCACTAATAATTTTGCAAATGTTAGGCTAATTTTATACTATAATAAATTATAAAATTGATAAATATTATGCTCAAAAACACAGAAACCATCACATTTAGATATAAAAATATTATGAATTTTTTATGGAGCTTATTTTTGATTCCAATTATTATAATTCAATCGCCAGATGAAATTAATTATATATTTCAAATACTAATATACTCCGTTGCTGCCTTTTCAATACCTTTTTCTATATATGGAATTTATATAAATACCAAAGCAGATCGCCTTATAACGTTTAGCAAAAACACGATGCAGTTTCCCCAAAGTTTAATAAATTATAAAATTGTTAAAATCAATTATGATGACATCACCACTTTTGATTATGCAATAGGTGGCATAAAGATTATTCATAAAAATGGTAAAACGCGCATAGATAAATCGGGTATAAAAGGCATTGGAACTATAGATAAAGTATATAATTTATTAGAAGATAAAACGGGACTTAGATAAACCAACTTTAAACAACAATATCTATTTATACACGCCTCACTCCAAGACCCGAAAGTCTTGATGT
>JABSRY010000073.1 GCA_013214985.1 Hyphomicrobiales bacterium | reverse complement strand
GTTCATCAGATGGTAATTATTGGTTAGCATTGGTTGGTATGCGAACGCCTACATTTGATTTAGCGTTGACCATGCCAGCATTTCGCAAACGCATGGTGCGTCGTATTGCACCAGATGAATGGATGTTTCCTAATATTAATTCTGGCTGTGTGCTTAAGTTTAATGAAGCAGGAGAAATATTAGATGTACTTTGGGATTTGGGAGGCCAAAATCATCCAATGATAACTTCAATGCGAGAACATAAAGGGCATTTATATCTTGGAGGAGTTTCCAACAACCGTATTGGACGTCTTAAATTGAATAATGCCGACCCCGATTGGACTGGAAACAATAGTTATTGGAGAAAAAAATAATGGATATTCTAGATTCGGGCCCAATAGCATCCCTTCTCGGCAGAGGTTCTGCAAGCATTACCGTGCCAACACTTGATGGAGCATTTCGTACTAACGACTTACTCGAATCAGCGGAACTTTTCGTAGAAAAAATAGGTGCTGATTGTTTGGCAAATGCTAATGGACGTTTAATATTATCTGCTGGTCATCAAGTATATGAAATGAATAAAAACGAATGTAAATCAATTGCAAAATTTGAAGCTAAAGTTACTGCGTTAGCGGCATATGAAGAAAATTTCGCAGTGGGATTGGAAAACGGAGGCGTTGAAATTATTGGTGGGCGACATGAAGGAAAGTATTTTCCAAACGTCAATTGCGCGACGTCAATTATTTTAAATTCTGATGAGCTCATTGTTGCTGAAGGATCAGATTGTTTACTAGCAGATGAATGGGCACGTGATCTTCTTGAAAAAAATAATTATGGAAAAGTGATTTCATTAAATTTGAAGACAAAAAAACAGAAAATAATCGCAGATGGTGCTGCATGGGCTGGCGGATTAGTTGCTACTCCTAATGGGGAGGTTTTGGTAACACAAAGTTGGCGACATTGTTTGTCTAAAGTTGATGATTTGCGGGAAAAAGGAGCTGTGTGTGCAAATTTACCGGGCTATCCTTCACGTATTTCAATTGCTGTAGACGGTGGTTATTGGATGGCTATATTTGGAATGAGAACACAATTGCTTGAATTTATTCTTCGTGAACATCAATATCGAAAACAAATGTTAGAAACTGTACCACCTGAATATTGGATAGCACCTACATTGGTATCGCGCGAGAATTTTATGGATCCTATGCAACAGGGCGCAGTAAAAAAATTAGGTATTAAGAAACCATGGGCTCCGCCTCGCTCATATGGTTTAGTAGTTAAATTGGACAAAAATTTTCAGCCACAGTATAGCCTACACAGTCGGGTAGGTGGACTACGTCATGGTGTAACATCAATGGTTGAAGTAGATGGTTGTCTTTATGTCGTTAGCCGCGGAGCTGGTCAAGTTTTGACTTTGGACATTACTGATATTGAAAGTGAGATTATTCGATGAGCGAGTCAATTATTAGCATTCAGGGCGGTTCTAAAACTTTTGCAGGTATCTATGCAATTAAGAATGTAGATTTTGATCTAAAACCTGGGGAAGTACATGCAATTCTCGGCGAGAATGGAGCAGGTAAATCTACCTTAACAAAAGCACTTGCTGGTGTTCTCGAGTTAACAGAGGGTCAAATGTTTTTTGCAGGCGAAGAGTGTAATTTTAAGAGTCCTCGACAAGCTTTAAAAGCTGGAATTGCAATGGTTTTCCAAGAAACTAGTTTGGTGCCTTCTATGAGTGTTGCTCAGAACTTATATCTAGGAGAAGAAAAGTTTTATAACAGGTTGCGGGGGTTATATATATCGGCACAACAATTTTTACAGGGATTGAATTTCGCGGTAGACCCTACGGTTGACGTTGCGATGCTCGGAGCCGCGCAGAAGCAAATGGTTGAAATTGCTAGGGCAGTTTTACATAATGCTAAAGTCATTATTTTTGATGAGCCAACAGCAACCCTAACTCCAGAAGAAAAGCAACATTTTTTCAAATTACTTCAACAGTTAAAAGATAAAAAGGTTGGTGTTGTTTTCATCACCCATGCTCTTGAAGAAGCTTTGGAGGAAGCTGATAGAATTACCATTTTACGCGATGGTGAACATATCTTAACTGATGATGCTAAGAATATGGACAGAGATTCCATCATCCAGGCCATGGTTGGTCGGGAGTTGTCTGATAAATTATATTCAAAAGACGGCAAACGCAGATCACGTCCACGCGGAAGAAAAATATTAAGTGTTGAAAATGTATCGATGCAAAACATCGTTAAAAATAATTCTTTTTCTATTTACGAGGGGCAAATTACTGGCATTTTTGGGTTGATCGGTTCTGGGCGAACTGAAACAGCAAAGATCATTTGCGGTGTTGAAAAACGGGATTTTGTTCATGGTGGAGAAATTCTACTAAATGGTAAGCCTGTACGGTATCGCGTACCAGAGCAGGCAATGCAAGATGGAATTGCTTATGTGACGGAAGATCGTAAAATTGAAGGTTTTTTTGAAACCATGTCAATTGGTGAAAATATTTATATGGGTGAGCTTGCCGCTTCAGGTAAAGCGGGAGTTTTGTTATCAAATAAGCTACGCAAAAACATCTCTGATGAGTGGATTAAATCTCTAAACATTAAAACCTTAAATGATGATGCACGTGTTTCAGAACTCTCTGGTGGCAATCAACAAAAAGTGGTTATTGCTAAATCTTTGACCCAAAGACCAAGTTTGATTTTCTTTGATGAACCAACGCGAGGAGTTGATGTGGGAGCTATCCAAGAAATTCACGATCAATTAAGCGCTTTGGCTGCCCAAGGATTAGCCATTGTAGTGATTGCGTCTTATTTACCGGAAATTATGAACCTATCTGACCGCATATTAGTAGCAAGACAAGGACGTATTGTTGAAGAGTTCAATGTGAATGAGGCTACAGAGGAAAGTATAATGTATGCCGCTGTTCATTAAAAAGGCATTATTGCTAGTTAATTATTTCATATTGGTTCAACAGTTTAAGAAGATTCAACTAGGCCAAATTTTGAAAATAAAAAAGAATTTATATGTTTAATTGGGATGATTTAAAATTTTTTCTAACTTTATGTAGAACAACCAAATTAGTACGTGCTGCTGATACGTTAAAGGTAGATCATACTACTGTTTCAAGACGGGTCGAGGCGCTTGAATACGCTCTTGGTGTAAAGTTGGTGGAAAAATCCGAAAATGGTTTTGTTCCAACAGAAGCGGGAGAAAAATTAATACCAATTGCCGAAGCAATGGAAAATTCGGCTCTTTTCTTACAAGAAGATATTGGTGGGGGCGGAAGTGAACTTGGCGGAATTGTACGTGTTGGCGCACCAGATGGATTTGGAAGTTTTTTTTAGCACCACATTTGCCTAAACTAATTTCAAGCCATCCCGGTCTAGAAATTGATCTTATTGCAGTGCCTCGATATTTAAGTTTATCACGCCGAGAAGCGGACTTGTCTGTAACGCTTAGCCGACCGACAACGGGACGGCTTCGTGCTCAAAAACTTACGGACTATCACCTTCAATTATTTGCATCAAAGGGATATTTAGAAAAAACGGAACCAATTTTTGTGCGTCGTGACTTGAAAAAGCACGCTTTAGTTGGATATGTTGAAGATTTGATTTTCGCGCCCGAACTCAAATATATGGATTCTGTTGGAAAGGATTTAACTGCCAGTTTCAGATCTACGAGTCTTGTAGCACAAAGACAAGCAATCTTGTCGGGAGCTGGTATAGGTGTTCTTCCCCGATTTGTTGCGCATGAAGACTCGAGATTAGTTCCAGTACTAGAAGATGAATTTCAACTAACCAAAACTTTTTGGTTGCTGGTTCATGAAGACATAAGAAGGCTTGCTCGGGTGCAGGCAACAATGAAATTTATATCTGAAAGTGTAAAATCCTCAAGGAATATGTTTTTGAGCGATCTAAAATTAGCATGATACTCGTATCTTCACTGATAATTCTAATTTCATTTTCAACTAAAAAAATATTAAATTTAAAAAAAGGAGGCCATTTATGTATAAAATATCAAATGTTGTCATCGTTGATGGAGCAAGAACTGCTATTGGCGGGTTTGGAGGAAGTCTTAGTACTTTTTCACCTGCTGATCTTGGTACTTTTGCGGCAAAAGAAGCCATTTCAAAATCAGGATTAGAAGCAGCTGAAATTGAACATTCGGTGTTTGGGCATGTCATTCCAACGAGCTCGAATGATGCCTATCTTTCTCGTCATATCGCCCTAAATGTGGGAATGAAAGAAAATTCGGTAGCATTTAATGTTAACCGTTTATGCGGTTCTTCTGTTCAATCAATAGTATCTGCGGCCCAAATGTTAGCATTGGGTGATTGTAAATTGGCTTTAGCTGGCGGAACAGAGGTAATGAGTCGAGGTGTTTATTTTTTAGATAAAGCTCGGTTTGGACAACGAATGGGAGATGGTCGCCTAATTGATATGACGACCGGTGTTTTGGAAGATCCATTTGATAATGGTCATATGGGGTTAACTGCAGAACGTATCGCGAGACAATACGGCTTGAGCCGCGAGGAATTAGATGTTTATGCAGCTCAAAGTCATAATCGAGCACAAAATGCTATCGAAAAAGGGCTTTTTGAAAGCCAAATTGTTTCTGTTGAAGTAAAAAAATGTCGTGATAATTTTACTTTTAGTCAAGATGAACATGTACGGTTTGATGCTACGATTGCCGAAATGGCCAAACTAAAACCTGCGTTTAAAAAAGATGGTATCGTAACTGCAGGAAATGCGTCTGGTATCAATGATGCAGCTTGTGCCATGATTATGACGACTGAAGATGAAGCTACCCGTCGTGGACTTAAACCACTTGCACGTATAGTTTCGTATGGGTTTGGTGGCGTAGCACCAGATGTTATGGGGTTAGGACCGATTTGCGCTGTACCAATAGCAATGGAGCGTGCCGGACTGAAAATTGAAGATATGGACATAATTGAATCTAATGAAGCTTTTGCTGCTCAAGCCATTGCTGTTTCGAGAAAACTTGGGTTCCCATCAGACAAAGTTAATCCTAACGGAAGTGGCATTAGCCTTGGACATCCCGTAGGTGCAACCGGTTCTATAATAACACTAAAAGCAATTTATGAGCTCAACCGCATTAATGGTCGCTATGGCCTAGTTACAATGTGTATTGGTGGTGGTCAGGGTATCGCCTTGATAGTTGAAAAACTATAATGGTATATTATTTTCGAGCAATCATTGCCTATTTAATATGGTCAGGGTTCCGTATATTTAAGGACATTTTATACGGTTGATTCAATTAAATAATTGCAATGTGCATTTTTGCAGATCGATTCTGCGCAAACGTATATTTTTGTGAATACTTACATATGTTAGTTTGTTTATTGTGGCTAATATTTGCATTGCCAAAATCAATATTTGATCTTCAAAAGGAATTTTTTTTACCTGAAAGATCAAATGATACGGTAAAAATATATTAGAAAATAAGGGTAAATTAAACTATGAATTTTAATTTAACAGACGATCAATACGATTTTAAACAATTGGCAAAAATTTTTGCAGACGATAATTTTGCGCCCAACGCCAATGAATGGGATCAGAAAGAAAATTTTCCTATTGATGTAATGGTTGTTCCATTAGGAAATCAATTGGCAAAATGGAGATCAGAAGTAAATGTAAATGCAGTACTTATTAAAGGTGCGGGCGAAAAAGCTTTCTGTGCAGGAGGCGACATCGTAAATATTTGTGATTTAGTGAAAACCAATAAAGCCAAAGCCTCATTATTTTTTTGGTCGGAATATCGCACAAACTGGGGAATAAAAAACTTCCCGAAACCTTACATTGCAATCATGGATGGTTTTGTTATGGGTGGTGGTGTTGGTATTTTTGTTCATGGCTTTTTTAGGATAGTTACCGAAAAAACTGTATTAGCAATGCCAGAAACAATTGTTGGTTTTTACCCTGATGTTGGTGCTAGCTACTTTTTGCCAAAATTACAAGGTAATATGGGCCTGTACCTTGGTTTGACAGGGCATCGATTAAAAGCTGCAGATTTAATTGAGTTAAATATTGCTACTCATTACATATCTTCTAAAGATTTACCTGAACTAGAAGCAACTTTAACGGATGCTGATTTTAATGATGATGCTTTTGCGGTGACGGAGAAAATATTATCACAATTTTGTACAGAACCACCAAGTAAATCAAGTTTGATGGAGATTGCAGTTCAAATTAATCAATCTTTTAATGAAGAAAACCTCATTCAAATATATGAAAATTTACGAACAAACGATACTGACTTTAACCAAAGAACATTGAAAATTCTAAACAAAATGTCACCAATTAGTCTAAGCGTGACATTTGAACAATTAAGACGTTCCAAAGATTTTTGCTTTGATGCTGCTTTGCAACAAGAAATGCGCATAACCAGTCAAATGCTTGAAAAACCTGATTTTCACGAAGGGGTAAGAGCCTTACTTGTCGATAGAGATAAAAACCCAAGTTGGCAGATTAAGTCTCTTGAAAATGTTCCAAGTGCAATGGTGGATGAGTTTTTTGAACCAATTAGTAATGAATTATTTTTCGATTGGGATAAACCAATCGATTTTGTCAAACAATAAATATTGTTTAAAGGAGGGATTATGACAAATATAGGTTTTATAGGACTTGGCAATATGGGTGGACCAATGGCCAACAATTTGGTTAAAGCAGGTCACAAGGTCAAAGGTTTTGACTTATCTGAAGAAGCGTTGATTAAATTCAAAAAAATAGGTGGGCTAGCTGCTAAAACAGCCAACGAAGCTGTATCAGATGCTGAAATTATCATAACCATGTTACCTACAGGCAAACATGTTGAACAAGTCTATTGTGGTGAAAATGGATTAATTGCTGCTGCCCCAGAAAATTCACTCTTTTTAGATAGCTCAACAATTGACGTGGACACAGCACGAAATGTAGCCGAGGTCGCTAAAAAATCAAATCGTATGATGATGGATACACCGGTGTCGGGTGGAGTTGTTGCTGCTGCTGGAACTTTAACTTTTATGTGTGGTGGTAGTGATGAAGCTTTTCAAAAGGCCAAACCAATTTTAGAAATTGTTGGTGCTAAAATTATTCATGCAGGAGCAATTGGTACAGGGCAGGCGGCAAAAATATGTAATAATATGATGTTAGGCATCCAAATGATTTCGGTTTGCGAAGCATTTGCTATGGCTGATGCACTTGGTTTAGAGCGCCAAAAGTTATTTGATATTTCCAGTGCTGCTTCTGGCCAGTGTTGGTCATTGACTACTTATTGCCCAGTGCCTGGTCCCATTCCTACAACACCTGCCAATAATAATTATGAGCCAGGGTTTGCTGTAGCCATGATGTTAAAAGATTTGCATCTTGCTGCCGATGCCGCAGAGAAGCTCGGAGTTAATACAAGTATTGGTCAAAAAGCCAAAGAATTATACGAACAAATGGATGAGGCGGGACTAGCTGGCAAAGATTTTTCTGCATATTTTGAATATTTAAAAAAGAATTGAAAGATGCTTCTATGACTGATTATGAAACAATAATAGTTGAAACTCACGGACGAGTTGGGCTAATTAAATTTAATAAACCACAAAGCTTAAATGCTCTTGCAAGTGATATTGCAAACGAGCTAGCTGATGCCGCAAAAAAATTCGATCAAGATGATAAAATTGGCGTAATTATGCTAACTGGCGAGGGTAAAGCATTTGTTGCTGGTGCTGATATTTCTGAAATGTCTGGTTTGAGTTATCAAGATGTTTTTGATAGCAAATATTTTTCTGGCGCACATACTGCCGTTGCTAAAATACGAAAACCAACTATTGCTGCTGTCAATGGGTTTGCTTTAGGGGGGGGATGCGAGCTGGCATTGATGTGCGACATGATAATTGCATCTGATCGAGCAAAATTTGGCCAGCCTGAAATTAACTTAGGTACAATTCCAGGGATGGGTGGTTCCCAGCGGTTGGCGCGAACAATCGGTAAACAGTTAACAATGGATCTATGTTTAACTGGTCGAATGATAACTGCAATAGAAGCCAAAGAAATGGGTTTTGTCAGTCGTGTTTTTGAAAGTGCAACTTTTGAACAAGAGGCTATGAAAGTTGCACAGGAAGTTGCGAGCAAATCAACAGCTGCAGCAATGAAGGTAAAAGAAGTGGTAAACATCGCTTTTGAAACCAACTTACATGATGGTTTATTGGCTGAACAACAATTATTTTACACCACTTTTAAGACGGATGATCGAACAGAAGGTATGCAAGCTTTTTTAGATAAACGCGATCCAGAATGGCAACATTGCTAAGAATTTAATTATATAAAATCAACTCTAGGAAAAATAAATGCAAAATTTCGATCATTTTATCAATGGTGTTCACTTAAAAAGGTTCTGTCAGAAAGATTGTGTAAGTAGCATTTATTGATTAGTTTTGAATATAGGGAAATTTTATAGTTACGCCTGATATTTGAAGTTAGATCGGAGAATGTTATGAAGCAGACAAAGAAGTCGAATAGTGGGCTACCCCCCAAATTACTTGCAGCCCTTTTAGAGCATAGTGATGGCCATGAATTATTTGGACGTGATGGATTTTTTCAC
>JABSRY010000729.1 GCA_013214985.1 Hyphomicrobiales bacterium | reverse complement strand
GCATTAACCCGAAAGTGATTGATGCAACAGCGGGCTTGGGGCGCGATGCGTTTTTACTTGCATCCTTAGGCGCTGAGGTGATTTTGATTGAACGGTCTGAAGAGATGCATCAGTTATTATCTGACGGGATGGCGCGTGCGGTGGATGAGGGCAGCGAGTTTGCTGAAATTATGAGCAGAATGACCTTGCTGCACGGCGATGCCAAAGCGCTACTGCCAACACTTAAGCCAGAGATTATATTGATTGACCCGATGCACCCGCCGCGTAAAAACTCGGCATTGGTAAAAAAAGAAATGCGTTTAATAAGAGAAATTGTTGGCACGGATAATGATGCGGCAGAATTAATGCAGGTTGCGCTTGGTTGCGCGACCAAGCGGGTGGTTTTAAAATGGCCACAAAAGGCTGACCCTATTGCAAGCATTCGTGCGCCATCGCATCAGATAACGGGTAAATCGACCCGATATGATGTGTTTATGTGTGGTTGATTATTGAACGGTTTCTATTTTTACCTTACTATTTTTACATAATTCGACCACTTTATCGGAGGGTAAAATATCGGTAAAGAACATATCTAGCTCGGTTAAGGAAATAATTTTAACTGGGGCACTGCGGTTAAACTTGCTGTTATCTGCGACTAAAAAAGTTTTACGTGCGTTACGAATAATTGCTTGGCTGACTTTGACTTCTCTAAAATCAAAATCTAATAAATCGCCATCTTCATCTAAAGCTGAAGCACCAACCACGGCGTAGTCAACTTTAAATTGGCTCATAAAATCGGCTGCGACCTCGCCAACTAAGCCACCATCTGAGCGACGCAACACACCACCTGCAACAATAACCTCAAAGTCTGACCCCTTGGCAAGAATGTTGGCAACATTCATATTATTGGTAATGACCATTAAATTTTTATGGTTTAGCAAGGCTTGTGCCACTGCTTCGGTACTTGTACCAATATTTAAAAATAAGGATGCGCCATCTGGTATATGTTTTGCACATAAATGGGCGATTCCAGATTTTTCATCGGATGCAAGAGCGCGGCGTTCTTCATAGGCGATGTTTTTTACGCCAGAAGCAATAACTGCGCCGCCATAAACGCGTGTTAAGTTGCCACTATCGCATAGATCGTTTAAATCGCGCCGAATGGTTTGAACGGTTACGTCAAAATGCTGGGCTAAATTGTCGACAGTTACTTTACCTTTATTGCGAGCTATATCTAATATTTCGTTATGACGAAAATTTTGTACCATCATGTTCGCTTTCTAAAATAAATAACTTTTGAAGGTTTATTATACAAAATTTGACTGAAACGCAACGTAAACCTATTGTTTTCAATAGAATATTATAAAAATACACTCTGTATAACCCTATTTATAAGTCAGTAAATGGGATAAAACAAGACCATTTACAACCATAATCGAAAATAAAACTGATGATTTGCGAAAATACTATTGCATAAGCGAACATTGATGGTTAAGCTGAGTGCAAATTAGTTAACCAAAGATTAACAATGTAAGTAATGAAAATTACGCTTATGGGAGAGCGGATGTGGTTTTAGCTGCTGTGCAAAATATTGACTCAAAAAATGATGTGATTTATCTATTTATCATCGGTGGTGGTGTTAATGGCTTTGGTATTGC
>JABSRY010000728.1 GCA_013214985.1 Hyphomicrobiales bacterium | reverse complement strand
AAGCCGCTAAGAAAAAGCATGATGAGCAACGCAAGCATATGCAAGCATTTGTTGATCGGTTTAAAGCCAAAGCATCTAAAGCCAAACAAGCGCAAAGCCGCATGAAGATGATTGAAAAGCTTAAGCCTATTGCCGCGATGTCTGACAATGGGGTTGCGCCGTTTAACTTTCCTTCACCTGAACGGACATTTAACCCGCCGATGATGCGTTTTGAAAATACTGCTGTTGGTTATGAAGAAGGTTTGCCTATTCTTAAAGGTATTAATTTGCGGATGGACCCAGATGACCGTATTGCGCTTTTGGGTGCTAACGGTAATGGTAAATCGACCTTTGCCAAGCTATTGGCCCATAAGTTGGAAAAAATGGGCGGCGAGTTTTTTCATCATAAAAAGGTTGTTGTTGGTTATTTTGCGCAACATCAAATGGATGAGCTTGATGAAACCCTTACGCCTTATCAGGTGATTAGAGCATTAATGATTGGTGCCACTGAAGCGCAGGTTCGATCTCGCGTGGCGCAAATTGGGTTTGACTTAGACCGTGCAAATACCAAATGTGAAAATCTATCGGGTGGGGAAAAGGCGCGCATGTTATTTGCGATTGCGACCTTCCACAAACCTAACTTACTTATTTTGGACGAACCAACAAACCATTTAGACATTGATAGCCGCCAGGCATTGATTTTAGCCTTAAATGAGTATGAAGGTGCCGTAATTTTAATTAGCCATGACAGGCATTTGGTTGAAGCCAGTGCTGATATTTTATGGCTGGTAAATAATGGTACGGTTGAAGTTTATGATGGTGATATGGATGATTATCGCAACCTATTGCTTGCAAGCCGTAAGACTGAAAAATCTGCTAAAAAGGCTAAGGTTAAAGTAAAAGACAAGAATGATACTTTGAAAGATAAGCGTAAAAAGCTTGCTCAGGCACGTGCTAAACTAGCGCCGCTTAAGCAAAATATTACGACTTCTGAAGCTAATGTTGGCAAGCTTGAGCGTAAGCTGGCAAAAATTACCAAAGCATTGGCTGACCCTAAGCTGTTTACTGACTTTCCGCCTGCTAAAGCAGCTGGCATTAGCCGTTTGCACGGTGAAACTAAGGTTTTACTGGGTGAGTGGGAAGCAAAATGGCTAAAATTCTTAGACGATTATGAACAGGCTAAGACGTTTTTAGCTGAGAATGAAGAAGTTTAAAAACTAGATATTCTCATACGCTTTTGCGATTTTAAGATAATCCTCTACGGGCAGTGCATCTGCCCGTAGAGTTGGATCTATATCTAAATTTGTTAAAAATTCTATGGTATTGGGCAAGGTGTTTTTTAGGCTTGCGCGCAACATTTTTCGCCTTTGGTTAAATGCCGCCAAGGTAATGGCTGACAAGGCTTTTAGCGATGGTGCATCTGCACTTAACGGTTTTGGCACCATATGCACGATTGCCGAAGTGACCTTTGGCGGTGGCATAAAATTGGCTTTATCGACCGTGAAGGCCAGTTTGGCCTCACAGCGCCATTGGCAAATAACACTTAAACGGCCATATGCTTTGCAGTTGGGTTGTGCGACAATGCGCTCGACCACTTCTTTTTGAAACATTAATGTCATGCTTTCGAACCAAGTTGGCCATGGCTCTTGCTCTATCCAATTT
>JABSRY010000727.1 GCA_013214985.1 Hyphomicrobiales bacterium | reverse complement strand
ATGAATCACAGATGATTCATTGAGCGCAAGTTAAAAATAATATTTGTGGGTAATTAAAAGCGAGACCAGACGCTTACTATTCAAACACGATGGTTGTTGGGATGTATTTTCCCAACTTGTGGCTAAACCTGGTACAAGCTTGATGTCTTTATCAAGCATGGTAAGGCCTTCATAAACATTGCTTAAAAAGCCTAATGTAAAAGTTTCGTTTAAGCCGTGCGGGTCTAAACTTTGTACATCGCCTTGAAAAGCGAATTTAAATGTTTCGGCTGTAGCAACCGAAGCACTAAGCATTAAGCTTGTTACTGCAACTGTAGTGAGCACTTTTTTTAATATTGACATTGATGTATTCTCCCTTTTTTTATTACATTTTCATTGTTGCCAACTACTAATTGGCAACGCGGTTTATGAGCTTCTCTATAAAAATTTCTCCCTTTTCTATTTGAGATATCTCGATAAATTCATTTGGTTTATGTGCCTGATCTATGGAGCCAGGCCCGCAAACAATGGTTGAATAGCCAGCACGTTGAAATAAACCCGCTTCTGTACCGTAAGCAACGGCAATGGTTTTGTTGTTTGAAGATAAGTTTAACGCTAATCTTTCGGCATTGCCATTTGGCTCTGGTATTAGGCCAGGTGCCTTGGCACTGGTTGAAATTTCTATATTGGCTATTTCAAATTCGGCTTGCATTTGTTTTTCAATTTTTCGGGCATATGCTCTATATTGATCCATATATTTTTCTGGATTATCGGACGGTAAGGTGCGGATATCTAGTGAAAATTCGCATGACCTTGGTAAAATATTTAAGGCTGTGCCGCCCTTGAGTAACCCTACGTTTAAAGTGTTGTGGTTTGGTATTAGGCTGGTTAAATTTTTTTGAGGATTTAGTTTAAATTCATCTAACAAATCGCTTAAAAAGTGAATTAATTTTGCAGCCGCTAAATTGGCGCTGATGCCTAAATTTGTTTTGCTCGAATGGGCCTCTACGCCCGTTACGCGGGTCATATAGGCCGCGACTCCTTTGTGCAAGTTTGCAACTTGCATATTGGTAGGCTCGCCGACAATGACAGCTTCAACAGGGGGTAAGTGTTTTACAATTTCATTTACCAACTCTACCGCCCCAATGCAGCCAATTTCTTCATCGTAAGAAAAATATAGGTGAATAGGGCGCTTTAGGTCTGCAGCTAGCACATTTGGCACCGCTGCCAAACAAATAGCGATAAAGCCTTTCATATCGCAAGTGCCACGACCAAAATATTTACCGTCTTTTTCTGTAAGTGTAAAAGCATCGGTATCCCAATCTTGATCATCGATTGGTACTACGTCGGTATGGCCTGATAGAATTACGCCACCTGCAATATTGGGGCCTATGGTTGCATAAAGGTTGGCTTTGCTCTTATCATCATTTTCGACAAGGCGGCTACTAATACCGAAACCTGATAAATAATCTTGAATATACGAGATTAATTTAAGATTTGAATTGCGTGATACCGTATCAAAACTAATAAGTTTTGATAATATATTCTGAACCTCACTCATACGCCCTCGTAAAACTATTAATTATTGTTATACACGCCTCACTCCAAGACCCGAAAGTCTTGATGTGATATTATACGGAAATTATCTGTAACTTGATCTCGGA
>JABSRY010000726.1 GCA_013214985.1 Hyphomicrobiales bacterium | reverse complement strand
ATTTATGTCGGTGTGTGTGGTTGTATGTGATGCTCAGTTATTGTTGGGGTATGCCCGTATGTTACAGATTATGTTGTCGTTGTTGATAATGTTTGGTGTATCTTGATTAAGTCATCGACTTCAATTGCTAAATGGCGAATGCCAATGGCTTTCAGGTAGATTAAGTCTTCGTGATCTTGAGGTGATACAGCATCAGGAAAAGTAAACAATTCAATATGTGTGTTTTGGTTTTCCAGCAATACGATGGTGCACTGTTCATCTTGAAACTCTTGCTCAATGGTAAAACCAAACTGGTGATAAAATGCGATGCTGGCAGTCAGCGATACGCATGTTATTGAGACATGATGTAGGCGTCCTGACATGCCAGCGTCACTCCTTGTATTTTTAGTGCTGTAAATAAGAATGATAATGGCAAATTCGCGCAATTAAATTTATCTTTAATGACATTTATGCGTTTGCGTTCATTTGCTTCACTGCAATGATGATAACGTGCGATTTCTTTAATACTTTTAAGTTCAAGTAAGCAATGAATCGTCGCCATTTCTTTGGCTGTTAATATTACATCTCCAAATTGAATTTTATTGGTATGTACTATTTTAGTTGTCGGTAATGAGGGAATACTGTTGTGCGGGACATGATCAAACATAGGTAAAGTTATGTCTTTTTTATCTAACCAGAGTTGATTTGCTACTTTACTGACTTTAGGTTTCAGCTGACCAAGTGCCATAATTGCCGATGGGGATAAATGCTTATCAGAGGTAAATGAAAACAGTTCAAAATAATCGGCGTGTTTTGTGCAGATATCAATTTTATTTGCGTTATGCAGATATTTTGTTGAAATGTTGCAGTGTTCATCGCTAAATGTATTCCATAAATGGACACCATGGTGAAGTCGTTCATCTAAGCGACGATACAGCCCTGAATCCCAATATTGTAAATGCCATTCATATTTCGTTGATAAGGTTAAAACTGTGCGTTTTTTTATATTGATAATAGAAAAACTTATATGTTCTTTACTGTCCTTGTACGTGAATATATCTGCAAAATTTTGACATCGTTTTTCGTTATCTAAATTATGAACATCCAAGATCGCATCCCTCAATCTAATCAATTTGGGATAGATAATACCCATAAATTTGGATTGATAACACTAAAATATACTTAAAAAGTAATGTTTTTAATATTATTTACTTATATCTAATAACATGTGTTGGAATTCATTAACATATTTATGTGCATAATTATAGATGCAATTTATACCACTATTAAACGGGCCAATTGTTGGTACTATGCGCTTTCGTTAATGGGTTAACACTGTGTCTCAATTTAAACTAGAAAAGGTAAAGGGAAATTTATGGCTTTCTATTTTTATGTAATATTGGCTGTCATTATGATGGTTATGCCCTGCCTATTTTTTGTTAATGGCATTATTAATTACAACCGTAATTCAAATATTAGATGAACCTACTGTGAGGCGCATTTTTAATTATAGCGTTGATCCCCGAAGACCCTAATTGTTCTCTGTTTATTTCTCGTATCCAACGCCTTAATCCTATTTTTTCTAATATCAGAATACCACTAGCCAATGGTGATTTGTTGTGTCATGCACTGCCATTGCAACAAACTGTTGATGTTTTAGACCGTTGGTA